>NZ_LZHP01000028.1:0-7328 GCF_001690605.1 Gilliamella sp. Nev6-6
AATTTAGTATATGTTTTAATTTAGTATATGTTTTAATTTAATATATTTTTTAATTTAATAGATGAAGTTCTTATCCGTTCTATTTTTTGTAAAAAAGTGATCGATATCACATTAACCCACATTCAAATTTACTATAAAAATAAAAGCGCAATATAATAAGGCGCATTAGAGGTTTCTGTTTTAAATAGAGGAAAGTGATCATGCAATACACTAAACTGGGTAATAGTGATTTAACTGTCTCGCAGATTTGTTTAGGTTGTATGGGATTTGGCGATCCTACAGCAGGTATTCACAACTGGACACTAAATGAATCAGAAAGCAGCAAAATTATTGGATATGCTCTTGAGCAAGGTATTAATTTTTTCGATACCGCAATCGCTTATCAAAATGGCTCAAGCGAAAGATATGTTGGCAAAGCATTACGCGATATGAGCCAGCGTGATGAAGTGGTCATAGCAACAAAATTTTTACCACGTACAGCTGAGCAAATTGCTAATGGCATAACTGGGCAACAAGCTATCAACCAATCACTCAACCAAAGCCTAAAAAATTTGGGGGTAGATTACGTCGATCTTTATATTTATCACTATTGGGATTACAACACACCTATAGTAGAAGTCCTTGAAACCCTTCATCAAAATATTCTGGCAGGCAAAATCCGTGCAATTGGCATTTCGAACTGTTATGCATGGCAACTGGCAAAAGCAAACACCATAGCAAAATATGAAGGCTTAACACCGTTTGTTTCAATTCAAAGCCACTATAACTTAATTATGCGTGAAGATGAGCGAGAATTATTTGGATTATGCCAAGAAGATAATATTGCTATGACGCCTTATAGCGCACTTGCCAGCGGTCGCCTTGCTCGTCCATATAACACCCAAACTGTACGCGCCAATGCGGATAACTATGCGAAGAAGAAATACGACAAAACCGCCGAGCAAGACCACGTGATCATCGATCGAGTTGCAGAAATTGCTGAACGCCACCAAGTATCCATGACGGAAGTTTCATTGGCATGGCTATTAACTAAAGTTACTGCTCCTGTTGTGGGTGCAACAAAAACCGAACAAATTCAAGATGCCGTCAAAGCAACCCAATTACAATTAAGCAATGACGAGCTAAACTACTTAGAAGAATGCTATAAACCTCACGCATTAGTTGGCATAATGGCAGATAACAAACCACAAATAAAACAAGCTAATTAGCTTAGATATAAGGTTGTTATCGAAAATAATAAAAATTAGTGGCTATTTACCGCTAATTTTTATAACAGCGTAGCGCTAGGTTTTGACTCTGTTAAGTGACTTATTTTGAGTGATTTTGTATGCAAAATCTTGCATTTTCATAATGGTAAATAATTTTCGAGAAATCAAACGGCTCACCAGATGAGGTATAAAATATTTCTTCAACGCAAAGAGCGGGATCGCCCGCTTGTAACCCAAGATATTTTGCTATATTTGCATCAACTTTGATCACTTGAAAATATTTATCAGAAAAACCAATATTGATATTGTAATTTTCTTGAATGTAGCTAAAAATTGAACGTTCAACAATGTCTGTATTTAAATAACAAATAAGCTTTTTGCGATAATAGGACTGTTCTAAGCAATATAATTTATCATCAACATAACGTAATCTTTTTACAAAATAAACATGTTCACTATCATCACATTGTAAATTTTCTTTCACTCTTGCACTGGGTTTGATAATGTCTACATTAAACACTTTAGATGAACCATACACATCATCTAAATCAACAGTAAAGCCATGACTTTGTAAAAAACTGAGATAACCTCTTTTTTTGCGCTCACGAACAAAAATACCGCTACCTTGCACTTGATAAATAACGCCTTGCCGTTCAAGGCAGTTAAGCGCTTTAATAATTGTGCTACGGCTTACTTGATACTGATTAATAAGTCCGTCTATATTCGCAAGTTGGGTACCTTTAGATAATTGCTGCTGATAAATCATTTGCTTTATTTTTTTTGCAACATTTTGATATTTTACCATTTATATCTCTTTGCTATTCGCCCAATAATTTACATATTATTTTATATTGCTTATGTTAAGTTAAGTTAAATAGTATAAAAAGTCGATCTAGATCACAAACAATATAATTGGTCATTAACAATTATAAAATTATCTATAAGATAAGCTTACTGAATTGATTTTAAGGAGCTTAATGGATGTCATCGAAAATAAGAGATTACAACAAGCTAGCAGTTGATATTTTAAATGAGCTAGGCGGAAAAGAGAATATTATCAACGCCTCTCGTTGTGCAACACGTCTACGCCTTGTCACAAAAACAACGCCAGAACAAGCAAAAGAAAAAATCGCAAAACTACCTGGTGTGATTACGGTTGTTGAAAAAGGTGGGCAAATCCAAGTTGTCATTGGTACGCATGTTGATAAAGTCTACAATGCATTTATTCAACTGGTTGATATTAATAACCAAGCTGTTAATAACAATGAAACCAATATTTTAAACCGTATCATTGCAACCATGTCGGCGGTATTTGCACCGTTTGTTTATATTTTAGCCGCATCAGGTATTTTACAGGGGATTTTGATCTTACTAAAATTAGCATTTGAGGGAATAGAATCAACTGGAACCTTTAGAGTATTTGATTTTATCTCTTGGGCGCCTTTTACCTTTTTACCTATTTTTATTGCTATCACCGCTTCACAACATTTTCGTTGTAATCTTTATATCGCGGTTGCTTGTTGTGCTGCGCTGTTGTCCCCGACTTGGGCTGAATTTGCCAAATTAATCAGCGATGGTCAAGAAATCGATCTATTTGGCATTGCGCTATCTAAAACAACTTACGCTTCAACTGTGTTACCACCACTATTTTTAGTCTGGTTACTTTCTTATTTAGAGCGCTTCTTAGAACCTCGCCTGCACAGTATTATAAAACCGGTGCTATTACCATTATTTAGTCTTGTCATTATGGTGCCTTTAACATTACTTATTGTTGGTCCATTAACTGCCAATGGTGCACAATATATTGCTGATGGTTATAACTGGTTTGTTAATTTAGCCCCATCGTTTGCTGGTGGAATTATTGGTGCCGTTTGGCAAGTGTTTGTTATTTTTGGCGTGCACTGGGGGATCACACCGGTTATCGTTGAAAACTTTAAACAATATGGTCAAGACTCTTTCCAAGCATTTCAAACCATCGCCGTTATTGGTCAAGTCGGAGCAGCATTTGGTTTTTATTTAAAAACCAAAACTCAAGAGATGAAAGGCATTTCATTATCCGCTTTTATCACTGGCTTATTTGGGATAACCGAACCAGCTATTTATGGCGTTAACTTACGTTTTAAAAAGCCATTTATTTATGGCTGTATTTCGGCTGCTTGTGGTGGTATTGTGGCTGGGTTCTTTTCTCCTCACTACTTTGCTTATGCTGGTTTACCAGGTCCATTAACTATCGTCAATGCAATTAGCCCTAACAGCCCTAGCTCATTTATTGGTGTTGCAATTGGGTCACTTATTGCTTTGGTGGGACCTGTCGTTTTAATTCAAATCTTTGGCACTGGTGAAACTAAACAAGATGAGTCTGCTATTGAAAATGATACACCTAAAGTCTTGCTTGACGAGCTGGATATCACAAGCCCAATGACAGGACATGCTTTACCCCTAAGTGAAGTGCCTGATCCTGCTTTTGCACAAAAACTGATGGGTGAAGGGATTGCCATTGAGCCTACTGATAATCATGTTTATGCACCTTTTGATGCCGAGGTAACTGCGGTATTTGACAATTCCAAACATGCTATTGGGTTAACATTAGATAACGGCGTTGAACTATTAATTCATGTGGGGATTGATACGGTTAATTTGACTAATAACGAGTTTGCATATCACGTTGATTTACACCAAAAAGTAAAAAAAGGTGATTTACTCATCAGCTTCAATCCTGAGGCAATTAAGCAAGCTGGCTACCCGTTAATCACCCCAATTATTATTGTTAATACCGATCAATACCAATTCATTTCATTAACGGATAAAACAGAAGTAACAGTTGATGATATCATATTTAAAATTAAGCAATAACAAGGAATCAAAAATGACTAAAAAACCATTTTTATGGGGCGGCGCTTTAGCCGCTCACCAATTTGAAGGTGGCTGGAACGAAGGCGGTAAAGGACCCAGCGTGGTTGATGTTATGACCGCTGGTGCTCATGGCGTTGCAAGACAAATCACCCAAGATATTGAACCCGATAAGTTTTATCCAAACCATACGGCCATTGATTTTTATCATCATTATAAAGATGATATCAAACTCTTTGCTGAATTAGGTCTTAAATGTTTACGCACGTCAATTGCTTGGACACGCATTTTTCCAAAAGGTGATGAGCTTGAGCCAAACGAAGATGGCCTGCGCTTTTATGATGATGTTTTTGATGAGCTCATTGCCCATGGCATAGAGCCTGTTATCACGCTATCACATTTTGAAATGCCATTACATATAGCTCGCCATTATGGCGGTTTTAGAAACCGTAAAACCGTGGAATTTTTTGAACGTTTTGCGACAGCATGTTTTGAGCGTTATAAAAATAAAGTTAAATACTGGATGACATTTAACGAAATCAATAACCAAATGGATACCAGCAATCCTATTTTCTTTTGGACTAATTCTGGTGTACAAGTTAAATCAGGCGAAAATCCGCAAGAAGTTCTGTACCAAGTCGCTCATTATGAACTTTTAGCAAGTGCCAAAGCAGTCATTGCCGGTAAAAAAATCAATCCTGATTTTCAAATTGGTTGTATGATCTCGCACGTGCCAATTTACCCATACTCTTGTAATCCTGAAGATATGATGGCTTCTGAAATTGCTATGCATCAACGCTTCTTCTTCCCTGATGTTCACGTTCGTGGCTATTACCCTGCATATGCATTAAAAGAGTTCGAACGTGAAGGCTATAAACTTGATATTACCCAAGAAGATCTTGCTTATTTAAAACAAGGTACAGTTGATTACATTGGTTTTAGTTACTACATGTCAACTGTCGTTAAGGCTGATGCGAAAAATGACAATCGTGACAACATTGTTAACGGTGCACTACCTAATGCGGTTGAAAATCCTTATATTAAAAGCAGTGACTGGGGTTGGCCTATTGATCCTGAGGGATTACGTTATACCTTAAACCGTTTATATGATCGTTATCAGTTACCGTTATTTATTGTCGAAAATGGATTTGGTGCCATTGATGAGCTCGAAAATGGTAACCAAGTGCATGACAAACCACGCATTGAATACCTAGGTGCTCATATTAAAGCGATGCAAACTGCCATGGATTATGATGGTGTTGATGTGATGGGCTATACCGCTTGGGGGATTATTGATGTGGTGTCATTTACCACTGGTGAAATGAAAAAACGCTATGGTGTAATTTATGTTGACCGTGATAATGAAGGCAACGGTAGCATGAAGCGTTATAAAAAAGATTCTTTTGAATGGTATAAAAAAGTCATTAGCACCAATGGTGCAAGTTTAAAGTGATAATTATCCATTAATTGATAAATGATTATGAGGATGAATACAGGCTTTGCCTGCATCCTCTTTTTTATAAGAAAAAAGCTTAAAATGGAAAAATGAGCTGTTTTTCAACTTGTGGATCGATTAACGTGACATGAAAACCAATTAACCGAACGCCACGCCCGTTACGACGTTCTAGCCAAACTTTATGGGCTTGTTTAATTAAATCGGCTTTATCTAATTTTGACCAGACATGCTCTTGAGTGGTAAGTTGAAAATCATCGAACTTAAATTTGACTCCCTGCCGAGCGATCGATAAATCAGAACGCACTTTACTTAATCGTTTTTCAAGCTCTTCAAATAATGGATCAAACTGTAATAAACACGCTTCCCAATGATGAATATCATCAACTAAAGTGCGCTCAACACCAACCGATTTGCGTTGCCTGTCATTACACACTTCTCTTTCATCAATACCTTGGCATCGTTCATACAAGACTCGCCCAAATTTGCCAAAATGGTTAAATAATTTAGTCACATCATAATTGACTATATCTTGACAGGTAAATAATCCCAAATCAGCTAATTTTTTTTCAGTCACTTTGCCCACACCAGGAATTTTTTTTAAAGGAAGCTGTTCAATAAAGCTATCAACTTCATCAGGTGTTATCACATATTGACCATTAGGTTTGTTCATGTCAGATGCGATTTTGGCAAGAAACTTCAATGGGGCAACACCAGCCGATGCGGTTAACTCAAGTTCCTTAAAAATAGCTTGGCGGATATCTTGCGCAATCAAAGTTGCCGAGCCGTGACATAGTTTACAATCAGTCACATCAAGATAAGCTTCGTCAAGTGATAGCGCCTCAATCGCTTGGGTATACCGCTTAAATATTTGGTGGATCTGGTTTGATACTTCTTTATATACCGCATGCCTACCGGGTATAATTTTAAGATTGGGGCACAGTTTTATAGCTTGTACCATTGACATTGCACTGTGCACACCATATTGGCGTGCTAAATAATTGGCAGTAGCCACCACACCGCGCTTACGAGGATCGCCCCCCACCGCAATAGGCATATTACGATAACGGGGATTATCTCTCATTTCAACAGCGGCATAAAAACAATCCATATCAACATGAATAATTTTTCGCATAAACGGTATTACGGCAAATAAAATATAACTGTATAAATATACAATATCACACCTTAACTGGCAGTGTAAACACCGACGATAGCTACTTTTCTAATTTATCAAAATCAATTAACCCTTTTTTATCATAAGGATCACCAACCCAACGGATCGATTCATGGAAAATTTCCGATTAACTAAAATTTTTTCAGTAACATATAAGCTATCACTTAATCCAGTAAAAACTAATCATGTGTGAATTACGTTTTATGTGCTAAATTTTCGATTAGCATAGTTTGATAATGGTTTGTATACGTTGATATTCACGCTAGCGATAACCAAAGCAGAAAACACAGTTCAAGTCAGTGTTTTCTCGTTTCTTACTAATATATTCTGGGATGGTATTTGATAAACATCTTCGTCGTGATCATAAATAAAAATATATAGCGGTAAAGCACAAACAAATAAGTGAAAAATAAGCTATCAGAGCTAAGTGCTAACCAACTAAACTTATGGCATGTATGTCCATTTTGCATAAATAATTAATTAATGTTGTTAATAATTAAGGTAATTTAAGCTAAATAGATTAATTAAACCTTAAGCGTTGACCAACAAAATAGAGATAGTGCAATTTATAAACATCTAATTAATAAATTTGTAATTAATCAATTAATCGTAATTTTTTAACTCAATAAAATCACAATTC
>NZ_LZHP01000029.1:0-5075 GCF_001690605.1 Gilliamella sp. Nev6-6
AAGAATTTGATTTTGAAAAAGCATTAAAATTATTACAAAATGGTCAACCGCTAACGGGTAAAGATGGTATTTTAACGCCATTAATCAAGCAGCTAACAGAAGCGGCGTTATCGGCGGAATTAGATTCTCATTTAGCCAACGACATTACCCCTAATCGGCGTAATGGTAAGAGTTCAAAGACAATAAAAAGCTCATCAGGCAGTTTCGAACTTGATGCACCAAGAGATAGAAACGGTTCATTTGAACCTCAACTCATCAAAAAAAATCAGACAACATTAAACGATGAAATTGAACAAAAAATTCTCAGTATGTATGCGCTGGGGATGAGTTATAAAGATATCAGCCAGCATATTGAAGAGATTTATGCTTTTCGTCTTTCTCCTGCAACTTTAACCGCCATTACAGATAAAATCATTCCTGAGCTCAGATTATGGCAACAACGACCGCTAGAATCGCTTTATCCGTTTGTTTGGATGGATGCAATTCATTATAAAGTAAAAGAAGATGGGGTTTATCACAGCAAGGCTGTTTATACTGTACTTGCACTTAATTTAGCCGGAAAAAAGGAAGTATTAGGCTTGTATTTATCTGAAAACGAGGGGGCTCATTTTTGGTTATCGGTGTTGACCGATTTACAAAACCGAGGATTAAATGACATTTTAATTGCTTGTGTCGATGGATTAGTTGGCTTTCCTGAAGCGATTAATACTATTTACCCACAAACAGAGGTTCAACTTTGTGTTATTCATCAAATCCGCCATTCAATTAAGTATGTTGCCTCTAAACATCACAAAGCATTTATGAGCGATTTGAAACTTGTTTACAAGGCGGTCTCTCGTGAAGCAGCAATTGATGCATTAGATGAACTTGAGAAAAAAATGGGGCGATAAGTATCCAATCGTCATCCAATCATGGCGTCGTAAATGGGATAATTTATCAGCTTATTTCCGCTATCCTGAGCCTATTCGTAAGGTGATTTATACCACCAATGCTATTGAGTCAATTCATCGACAATTTCGTAAATTAACAAAGACAAAAAGCGGATTTCCTAATGAAAATAGCCTACTTAAGCTGCTGTATTTAGGGTTGCAAAATGCGGAGAAAAAATGGACAATGCCAATCCAAAATTGGAATTTAGCATTGTCACAATTGATGATATTTTTTCCTAATCGTCTTGATAAGGTAATCTCTTTGTGAATTAAGCTGACACAGAATTATGAACAGTCTCGATTTAAATGGGTGGCGTATTTTAATAATGATTAATTCTCGGGCTACAAATGGTATTGGGGTTTTCAAAAGATCAATGCGCTATCCATCAGATAAGGAGTATGTTATTTCTATCTCTATTTGCATTCCTGATAAAAACCAGGCTCCATATGGATTAAGAGAAGTAAAAGAAAGTTTTTTTAAACCGTTAAATGAAAATTTTTTCATTTTAGATCCTGAATTTGAAAACTACGAGAGTTTATATAGTTATATTTTTGAAAGTGCAAAACGTGCAATAGGTTTAGCTTTTACGAAAGGTATTGTCTGTGGTGGCAAGAGAATAAAATTGCAGAATTGAAATCACAATAATGAAGTTATTAAGAATAACGGGCTTACAAAGTGATACTATCCTGATACATGTAGATTCACTGATTTAGCCGGATTGCTAGGTGGCGTTAATCTGTATCAGTATGCGTCTAATGGGTTGACTTGTATCGAAGCATGGGGATTAAATTATTCAGACATATTTCGAAGAATAACAAAAAAGAAAAGTAAATCCAAAGTTGTAGACTCAGCTAGAACATTGAGTGCTAGCCCTAATAGGGATATTCCTGTATGTAACAGATCATTGGTAATGATTTGCAGCACGTACAAAACAAATCAGGACATGGCGCAATTCAACCTAAACAGTCGATGCTTCTTTCAAAATACCAAACAGCATTGGCTAATTAAAAAAGTAAATGGATAAAATGCTAGAACAACAGAAATTCCTTGATTATATGAAAAAAGAAATATCTTCAAATAAAGATTTATTGGAAATTAGAAAGTTATTAGTTGATTTTAAAAATAAAGGCATGCCACAGATTTGCATGTATGATTGTTTACAAAACCTGAGATATCTTGACGAAGAAGATATTATTTTAGAATTAATGGATTTTGTTATAGGTTTTTGTAAGCCTGAGTTGGCTATATATAGTTAATTTAGAAATATATTCTAGAATTTATTGAATAATAATCTTCATTACCTTTTCTTAATTTTGTTGTTTGAAAAGATATTGGCATTCCAATATCTACGATGCTCTTGGCTAGCATATCGAAAAACATCAGCTAAATAGCACAGCCCCCTACAACCGTATCCGCTAGAATGGCTTAATAATGATTTAGAAAACCAGCCCGAATCAGCACAGCAGCCTGTATATCTACCCCGGACAGAGTTGCTACGAACCTCTGGCAGATATAGACAAAAGGGGCAGTGAAGATGAAGAAATTATCAGCTCTGGGAGTAAAGGGATTCAGGAAATTGAACACGCATCAATAGATCAAAACTTCAGATATCAGAGCCAATATTTAGACAGAAAAACGGATTTATATTACAATACTTTTAGGTATTATGCCTTGATATAGTCCACTTTATCTAGCCTGACCCAATTGGGTTGCTAGGTGAATTTAATCTGTATCAGTATGCGACTAATGGATTGACTTGGATAGATCCGTAGGGATTATCATGCAAAGTACGATTCAAAATATGAAAGAGAGGTGATGCTATCGATAAGTCATTGCCTAATGGTGATACCTCTTCATGGAATGTAGTAAGAACCAGATATTGGAAGTCTTCGTGAGGCTACTAGAGAACAGCATACGGCTCTTGATAAATTTAGACCGCTAGGAGGTAATAAAAAATGAACTCTATAGATATTATAAAAAATTATTTGGAAGGGTCACTTTCTCCGCAGGGTTTTCAAAAAGAACTTTATTACAATAAGGATATGGAAGATCTTTTATCTAAGGAAACTCAAATACCTCCATACACTAATTCACAAAATGCATTTTTGTATCTTATTGAAATTGATATTTTATTACCATCAGGCGAATTCGATAGTAAAGATTTACTTTCAAAATTGCTTACAAAAAAAATATTAGCTTTTCGTTAAATAATGAATATAAGAAAAAATATGACCTGTTTATGAAAATTCAACCACGATGGTTAAATTTGACTGAACCTTATTTTCAGTTTATCTTTAATAAAGATAAATCTGGAATAGAGTTAGAAAGAGCTTTAAAATTAGAAATTAAAAATGATTTTAAATTTTTAAAAAATAAACCCAGATGGCTCCAATCTCCAGCATGGCCAACAGTAGAAAATAAACCGTTATTTTTTATAGGCCAATTGGATATAACCGAAATTAGGCATGATATTTCTTACTTATATATTTTTTTAGATGAAAAAAATAATACGTATATGACTTTTGAACAATCAACATAAATAATCATTGACTGACAATACTATCATTAGGCTTTGCACATAATCAGATAAATACCTAATGAGCATTACCAGTATCGAAATAACGATATTAGACTGTTAATGCTACGAACCGTTGGTACGCATAGACAAAAGAAACAGTGAAGATGAAGAAATAGTCTACTTCCATACCGACCTAAATAGTGCGCCAGAAGAGCTAACCGATGCAAACGGTGACATCATCTGGGAATGCAGCTTTCAGTTCTTGGGAAGCACATTCAGGCAATCGAGCACAACTCAGTAGAGCTAAACCTCAGATATCAGGGATAGTATTAGGACAGAGAAACTGGCTTACATTACCATACTTTATCAAAAGTAGAAAACATTTCATGGAAAGGAGGATCCCCTGATGATGCATTTGCACATTGGAAATATACAGACATCAGAACAATAGTAGCTAAATTAGATCCGCTAGATAAAGTGTTTTATACTATCATGCCATCGATATGATAAGGCAAGAAACTCTTTAAATATTAACGGTAACGTTGTTAATTCAAAGTCACCGGCTGATCATAAAAAAATAAGTTGTTAAAAAATGAATATACAACATATAGAAATAGCAGATTGTAATATTTTGGAGACTAAAATATTTTCTAATAAAATTAAGATATATTTTGAGTCAGTCTACGATCTAGAGAAAAAACAGTACATCAGTAATATTAGTTTGTCAGTTTTTAATTGGTCATTTTTCCAAGCAAACGTTTTTATTGTCAATGATTTGAATAATAGTTTTGAACAAAAAAAGTTACTTAGACATGAATTAGAGTTTTTTGAATATATTCAGAAAATATTTATTGAAAAAAATAATCTTATATTACAGGGATACAGTAAAGAATCTGGATATTGGCTAGAGTATTGTTTCGTAGATAGTGATTTTTACTTAGAACCATATTTAACATAAAGATAGTGTAAATACCCCAAACTTAGTACACAACTCACGTAGAAAATCATGCTGCTTGTTTTAGTGTTTTATACTCAATCGGTGTCATGTTATTTAATGCCTCATGCGGTCTTTCGGTGTTATAAATCGTTAACCATTCTTCAGTTATTCTCCTTGCTTGAGCTAAGTTGTTAAAAAGATATAAATCGAGTACTTCAGTACGATAGGTACGATTAAATCGTTCAATATAGCCATTTTGATAAGGACTACCGGGCTGGATATAATTAATGGTTATACCATGTAATTTAGCCCAGTTGGTAAAGGTTTTTCCTGTAAATTCTGTCCCATTATCGACCCGTATTTTTAATGGATACCCATGATATTCGGCCAGTTTATCTAAGTAACGGGTAATCCTTCCTGCGGGTAAACTTACTGCAATATCAATCCCTAACGCCTCACGATTAAAGTCATCGATGACATTGAATGTTCTAAAGCGACGTTGATTACGGCTACTGTCACTCATAAAATCCATTGACCAACATTCACCTTGTTTATTGGGAACCGATAACTTTTCTGGCTCCCGAGGTGGAATTCGTTGTTTACGTTTTGTTTTAAGATTAAGCTTTAGCTCACAATACACCCGATATACCCGTTTATGATTCCATTGATAGCCGAGCTTTCTGATACGAT
>NZ_LZHP01000030.1:0-10995 GCF_001690605.1 Gilliamella sp. Nev6-6
TCTTTAATAATATAAGGCTCCGCTATTTCATTCCATACCACCTGAGCCATTTTTTGCCATTCGGTTGGATTACTCTGCTTTGCAATATAATCCCTTATTAATTTTACAGATTGGTTAAATTGTTCCTTGTCCAACTCGACAAAAGAATAAAACTTTAAGTATTCTCCTTCTTCCGATTTTATGATTTCATGTAATTTAGGATAGTTAGGTAAAAATACTGCATCTAGCAAATCACCAAAGGCATCCCAATAGCTTCCGTTTACATATGTTGATTTAAATTTATCTTCAATTTTTTCTATTGAATCATCCCGACTAAAAATTATAGATGCACCCATTGTATTACCTCATAATAAGGATTTTATTTTGTTGCGCTTTAGGCAAGGTTTTTACATAATCTAGAAAAATTTTTTGATTAACTGGGGTTAATACTCTAAAGTCAACTGGAACAAAATCAGCTTTTTTCAAATGATCCTGGATAACGATTTTCCCGTTACCTATGCTCATATTTTTTTCATAAAATTTATTTAAACCATCAATTTCCTTTTGTGACAATTTGTCAGTTGTATACATTGCATCAACAGTTTTACCTTTATTGGGACCTGAAGTAATAATAAAGTCTGGTGAAGAACCAGTTGTGGCTCCTTCAGGCGGCGTATAACGCTCCATTTTACCTAATACTGGCTCAAGCTGCGCTGCAGCGGCTGCTTCAGCGGGTTTTAATTTACCACTACCGCCTAAATCTGGCGTATTGAGACGGTTTTGTCCTTCAAGCGGTGTTTGATTGATTTTTACTTCATTCAATCCTTCACTATTTTTTATTATTTGTGGACTCGTCACTTTTCCAACCTGTAATAGCTTACTACCACCAAAAATTTTATTTATCTTAGGAAGCGTTATAGTTCCTGTAAGACCATGAAGCATTATCATGCTACCCATAGTCCTACCTGCCATCACTCTGGCTTGTTCGTCACTATAACCAAAACGCTTATAACTTTCTAAATACCCTTGATAGATAGCTCGTAATTGATTTGCCTCTGGTGTGTTTGACGTTCCATCTAATAATTGTTTTATTTCTAAATAGCCATTTTGGTGCTCTAATTTGTTATAATAATAATTTACATATGTTCTTAGCGCATCATAAGCTTTTTGGCGCTCTATATGACAACCTTCACTATTTACATCAACACAAGCTTCTAATAATGCATTTGTTGAGCTTTCATCTTTAATTCTAAGCTCCACTAACTTTTGCTTTTCGTCTTCAGTTAATAAACCTTCTTTTTCTTTATATTCTAAACCTACTTTATCTTGATGATCGGAAGAATTTAAATAGTTATTCTCAACCGCATTTTTCCCCGCAGCAATCCCCGTATTCACATCTTGGATATCTCCACCAGATGCTGCGATGGCAAGACCTGTAGCTAGTTGGGATAGTGCGCTGATTTTTTGTCGCTCTTCTTGCGATAACTCTGTTACTGCTTTATCCGGATATAAAATGCCCGCTATGACTTCAGCACTACGTTCACTCGCTGCTGCCCCTAAACCTCCCGCTAAGGCTGAGTTGCCTTGTAGCTCAGCAACTACTGCGCCCAGTATAGCATGGCTAATTGTGTTGGCGACGGTGTTTCCTTCTGTCTGTTGTTTGATTATGGTGGCTATCTTCGGTGCTAATGCCCCCGCAACAGCCCCTGTCATGTCGCCCGTGATTAGCCCATTAATAATGTTAACCGCCATTTCAACGCCTTGACGGGTGTCACTGCCCATCGCTGACATCCCTTCGTTCATCGCATCGTTGTAGGCCTTTTCATAGATTTTCTGTTCCTGCTCGTCGGTTAAAACGAGGCCTTGCTCTTTCGCTTTTTTCTGCTCTTCTTTTAGCTTTTTGTTCGCTGCAGATTCTGCGCTTATGCGGTCGATATGATTGAGCATGGTTAAGGTTTCACCGCCAATCTCACTCACTAAGCGTGTTTGGTCGATGATGTCTTGCTCTTTTTCTTTGCTAAAGATGTGTTTGAGCTCGTTACTCGCCTGCTCGGTATCTCTGCTTAAATCATCAATATCCTGTTGTTGTCCGTCCTTGTTGCGAATTATAATCGTGCCTTCTGATACCGCAGATTGCGTCGTCGAGTTTGCCTTCTCTGACTTGTTACGACTGGTTGGCATCGATGGCATGCCACTGGAGCTAATGCCAGCACTGCTGCTACTGACTTTGTAGTCCGCTTTGTTTTCGATATCACTAAAGCTTATTGTGCCCGTATCAAGGCGGTTTTTGCTCGGGTCTTCGGCTTCCGAGGAGATGACCGCCCCTTTTAGGTCGGTGTTGTTGCCTACCTTAATGTCAAAGCCACCTTTACCGGCAAAAATACCCGATTGGTCAGTAACACTTTGCCAGTTGCTGTCCATTTTAGTTTTACTCGCTGATGCATTGGCACTACCGCCTCCGCCCATTGAGATACTACCCCCTGCCGAGGCAGAAGTACTTTTAGAATGAAACTCATCGCTGTCTTGTTTTGATTCGATATTCAGGTCATGACCAATATCGGCAACCACCCTATCACCTTTAACTTGTCCTGCAATAATGTTAGCATCGTTCCCCGTTATGATTGTGAGCTTATTACCCGCTTCAACCACGCTTTCTGTCCAGTCGGTACCATTGCCTTTTTCTCGAGATTTACTATGGCTCGCATTGGCTGAGATATTAAAGCCATTTTTTTGTCCACCAAAGTTATAACCCACACCCACCGAGCCACTGCTGCTCTTTTCTTTCGTGTCAGTTTTGCTCGTGTTTTCTTGACCTACGATGTTAACATCATGGTTGGCTTTGAGCATCGCATCATGTCCTGCTGACACCTGACTGCCGATGATATTAATATCGCCGCTCTCTTTTTGTCCATTGCCCGTGGCTATAATACTGACATTATGACCCGCTGATATACCACTACTCACTACCGTATGTTGCTCTTGGTTTACCGTGCGCTTGGTTTTTTCACTACCCAAGCTAAGGTTAATTCCAATCGACGCCTCAGGTACCCCATTTTGTAAATTCGCACCTGTCTCTAACGCCGCATTACCCGCTTGTAGCCCCGCTTTGATATTCATTAACGCTTTGGTTTTTTCGTTAGTCTGTTTTTTGGCTTGCTCTCGGGTTTGATTAGCGTTGTACATATCACTAACCGTACCCGTTACCGCCACAGTAAGCCCTGATTTTTGGTGTTTATACTCTTCTTTATACGTCGTTTTGGCATCTAGTGCTTCAATGTTGACGTTTTCACCTTGCAGTTTGATATCACGCTGCGCAATGACTTCGCTGCCTTTGATGTTCACGTCTTTACCCGCTCGGATATTAACACTGCCATCTGTGCTACCCACCACACTGCCCAAAAAGGCTTGTTCGGTATTTGTCTGTTTTAAGGACTCTTTTTCTTTACCAACGGTAAACCCAATACCCCCACTGCTCATTAGTCCCGATTTTTTAGTTTTGGTTTCTTGTTTTCGGTAATATGACTCTTCTGCCGCATCAATGGTCACTTCCTTGCCGGCATTCAGCACCACATCATTGCTACCAATCACTTGGCTGCCCGTGACTTTGAGATTATTACCCGCACTGATACTCACGCTATCACCATACAGCTCACTGCCTTTTTGCGTGGTGTTATCTATTTCTGTGTGCGTTGTAGTGGTTGTTTTATTTAAAAACCCTTTACTTTTACTTTTGTGAAATTCATCTAATTCAAAATGCTCGGCCGATGAGCCTAATATAATGTCATTATCGGCTTGTAACCCAAGATGGTTGCCCGCAGTAATATCAACCGTTTTGGCATTAATGTCATTACCAGCAATAAGCATAACATTATTAGCGGCACTTATGCCTGTGCCAACCACACTTTTTTCATCCGTTTTTCGGTAGTCTTTTTTGACCCTAAAATCTAATTTCTCTTCAATATCTGCGGTATTAAATTTAATATCGTGACCCGCTTGTAACCAAGTATTACCGCTTTCACCATTATTAATAATCCATCCCGCTTTAGTATTGATATCATGACCCGCATCAATCACAACATTGCCATCATTTACCTGAATAATACTTGTTTGGTCTATATTGGTAGTTAAATTCCGCCCCCGAGTCTGTGTGCGGGTGCTTGATAATAAATTGATGTCATTATCTGCTGATAAATAAACCAGTTTATCGCCCACTAATTTGCCGTAATTGGTGATGTCGTTTTCCGCATTGATAGATACTCTACCACCATAAATAGTGCCTTTATTGGTGACATTATGCCCATCTAATAGTATGTCATTTTTGGCTTTAATTAAGCCATTACTATTAAGTTCATCCCCTTTAACAAACACGTTCTCGCCTGAGATTAATGCCCCATCAGTTCCCAACTGAGGACGGTTAACTACGTAAACTTGTGGCACTAATACCTCTTGCGTTTGACCACCTACCGTGATGGTCTTTTTCACTAATAAAACGATATCAGTGGTTAGTGCGCGCATTTGTTCGTCTGATAATTCAACGCCGGGAACAATACCATAGGCATTAGCAAAACTAATTCCCGCATCCATCAAAGCTTGATACTGCTCTAAATCAGAACGGTAACCATGTAAATAGCGGTTGCCTGTTAAGCCAATAATTTGCTCTCGTATTAATTGCTGTTCGTAATAACCATCACCTAATCGTTTTTGTATCGCATTCGGGTCGGCATTTAAACGGCTTAACATGTAATCAGAGCTGAGCCATTTTTTGCGTTGAGTAAAACGCGGATCGCTTTCGACAATATAATTTTTGTCAGTCTCTTTGTTGATTATCCATAAGCTATTATCAGGTAAGGTTAAATTCGGTTCATAAATACTGATGGTTTTAGACGGTACCATTTCCGCTTCTGTTACCGGTTGTTCTGGTTCATTATCTTTTGGCGTATCGTTTTTATTTTGCTCCACTGTATCAATTACAATAGATTCAAAATTGTTATCCGGTTTAGTCGGTAGCCCCGTAATTATCTCTTGCTTATGATTTGGAACCACTGTCACATTAGTTTTATCACCAGTAAGATTATTGTTCGGATTTAAATCGATAATTGGATTAGCTATCTGTTTTCCATGCTGAGAAATACTCGCATGAACGGTTTGGTCAATAATCTGTTGATTATTTTTGTTTTCCACCTCGACGAGTTGTCTTGGCGTGTCATTTAATGGTTTTTTCTCGAAAATTTGATGCTCTAAAATATTGTGATTCAAAGCATCATCAATAAAGATTTCATCCGCTTTTGTGTAGTCATAAGGACCTTTGCATCGGTATTCATCCTTACGCTTGCGTTTATGTAAGTAATAATTCCCTGAATAAACGTATTTTGATAAGGTTTCTTCAGACGTATTGTTCAGTTGATTAACTTTGATACTAACCGTTTGTCCCGCAACGATTTTACTGTCCTGATTATTTAGCGTTTGACCTTGAATAATCAGATGGTTGGCCGCCATAATTTTACCGGGATCGGTTTCTAACACAACGGTACGGTATTTTTGTTTAATCACATTAAATTCCCATGAATCGCTTGCTCCATTTATGTTGTGAGACGGAACTGACATTCTTTGTAATTGTTTGGTGTGCCTCAAATGCTCAGGAATATCATTCCATTTGTACAGGCATCGATGATGTTTATCACAAGATTGCCCTGAAATACCTTGCATATATTTTGTGTGGATTCGGTAAAGAACGTCATTAGATGAATATTTACTCGCCCCATCGCCTTCCGCAGTTTGGAAGTAAGTCTCTTTTTCTGGCGGCTCATCACTTGGGCGCATTTCTGTCACAATGTGGTCATTGATATTGTTAATGGTATTGGCAGCAATTATTAAATTGCCTTGTGATTCAATGGTCGCTGAATGGTTATTAATGACCTCAGCGTTGCCGACAACGTTGAAGTTGTCATCAAGCTGACCACCAATATTAAAATAACCCAAGCTAAGTAACTGGGCATGATTGTCGTTATTTAACCTATTAACGCCTAAGTGAAAATTTTGTCGAGAGGCAATCACAGGAGCTAAACCATTTTGCCCCCGATTATTGAGCTGAGCAGCACCAATGGCTAAATTATCAGCATAAATACGCCCTTTACCTAAATTATTCAAGGTATCATCGATGCGGAGCACTGCGGTAGTACCATCAATTAATCCCTGATTAGTCATATTTTGATGCTTTAATACTAAATAATTTGCACTGATTTCCGCTTGTTGTTCATTAACTAATTGCTGACTACTTAACGAAACTTGACGACCCGCTGTAATTTTATTTTTGTTGATAATGTCTTTAGCACTGCGAATAGACAAATGACCATTGGCAGTGATTTCATTATCATTAATAAAGCTTTCATCTAAATCAAGCGATAAATCATTTGTGGTTTTAATTGTGCCATCACCTCGAAATGCGCGTGTTTTTAAGTAAATATTATCGCCCAGTAAATGCCCTTGGCTATTATTAAAATCCCATGCATTAATGACCATTTTGTTATTTGCAGTAAGATTGGCTTGCGTATTATTTAAATAATGACTTTCTAGCAGAATATTATTGGCGACAAATTCTGAATGACTGTTATCAATATTATCAGCATCAATCTGAATAAGCCCATTGGTTTTTAATGAGGCTGATTGGTTACTTAAATCAGCTGTGTGTAATTTGATACCAGTATTTGACAGTAACTTTGCATGATTGTTATTAATATAATTTGGTGAGATAAGCTCAATTTTCCCATTTGCCGTTAGTTGAGCACGATAATTATCAATTCTATCAACGCCATTTAACCCAATATTATGTTCAGATGTTAGGCTTGCTTGCTGATTATTCAGTACGTTTGCCTGTACATTAATATCGCCTTTGGCAAGTAATTCAGCTTGTTGATTATTTAATTGCTTAGTTTGAATGTTTAGGGATTTTTCAGCAATCAATTTAGTATTTTGGTTAGCGATATTGTCAGCATGAAGCGTTAATTCACCTTGAGTAAATAATTTGGCGTGTTGGTTGTTTAATGTTTGACTATCAATACGTAACCCTTTATCACCCGATAGTAATAGTGCTGACTGATTATCAATTTGGTTTGCTGTCACGGTTATTTGTGACTGTGATTGAAGTATGGCATTGGTGTTATTTAACGTATTAGACTTAATATTAATCGCCGCTTGCGCAACTAAAATTGCATCGCTATTGTCAAATTTTTGGTTATTAATGGTGATCGCATCACCCGCTTTAACTACGCCACCTTTATTTATTAGTCCTGTTGAATCTAGAGTAATTGATTGCCCACTGACCAATTTGGATTCCGTATTATCCAAGTTTTCAGCTTGAATGGTGATATCTGTTTTGGTATTGAAAATGGCTTTTTGATTGTTAATTTTTTTAGCATTAATGCTTAGCGATTTACCACCACCCAATTGTGCGCCAGTATTATCAAGCTCATCGCTAGCAATAGTGATGTCATCGTTGGCAACCCATTTTGCATGGTTATTTATCAGTGTAGAAGCATTAACATCAATGTGACCACGCGCGCCCATTTCACTTGCGTTGTTATCAAACGTATTGGTGTTAATTTTAATGTCTTTATCACTGATGAGGTTTGCATTTCTGTTTGTTAACTGTGCGCTGGTAATATTAATATTGCCTAAACTGTTAATGTTAGACTCACTGCTATTGATAATATTAGATTTAATTTGCAAATTTTGTAGCGCAATCAACTTAGCTTTTTGCATGAACAACGTTTGTTCATTGTCCAGAACCATGTTACCTTTGCTTGAAAGGGTTACTTGATCCATTGAGGCCGTTTTGCTTGCTATGTTTAAATCCCCTTCAGTAATATATTCTGCACGATCACTGACAAGTGATTCAGTTTGAATGTCGATACCTTGTTTGGATTTGATTTCACTATCTTGGTTATTGATTAGTTTACTAATGAAGTTAATCGTACCATCGGCAAAAAATAGGCCTTTTTCGTTGTTGAAGCTACTGGCATGAATATCAATATGCTGATGACTTAAAAGTGTTGCATTGGTATTGATAAAATTATCGGTATTAATTTTAATATGCTCATCAGTTATGAGTTTGGCATTCTCATTTTGTAACTGATTGTTTGCTTGGATATAAATACCTTTTTTGGTTTGAATTTGTGCAGCCCTATTATCAATTTGCTTGGCATGCATTGCCAGTTTACCATCGGTTAATAATATAGCCTCATTATTGTTAATTTCCTGAGCCTCAATATCTAAGTCTTGTTTGGCTTGTAGGGTTGCTTTTTGATTATTAAATTGCCTTGCCGATAAATGGATTATATCATCACTGAACCAACGCGCATTTTGGTTATGAAGTTGGGTAAAGCGCATATGCATGCCATCTTGAGCATAAAAAATGGAGTTGGCAGTATTGGCATGTGGTGCTTCAAACGTCAATTTCTTATTTGTGACCAGCTGGCCTTGATTAAATGAGGCGGATTGCTGAACTTTGATAGTTAAATCGTTTGACGCCTTGATAATAGCGTCATCCGCTTCAATTGTCGTAGCAGTAACATCAACTTTTCCAGTCGATAGTAGCTCAGCATGTTTTAAATGTTGCTGTAGCCCAGTTATTGAAATATCATCTTTAGCGCCAATAAAAGCACCAGCCAAATCTATTTTTTTACTGTTAATTGTGATTTTATCTTCAGCGTATAGCTTTGCAGAACTAGCGTGAATTTGCTCATCAGTTGTTAAAGTCAGCGCATTGCCCGCTTGCAGTGTGCTATTATCGCTTAATAAGTGTTTAGCTTGGATAGTTAACGCTTTATTGGCATTTAACTCAGCATCACCATTATCCATATTTTGTGTGTTAATGGTTAATGCATCACCCGATACAATAAGACTCGACTGGTTATCAAATAGAATTGAAGCATCGACAGCAATATCATCACCACTGAGCCATTTTGCTTGTTGATTGTGTAGTGTATCACCAGTAAAGGTTAAGCGCTTGCCACTTATCAATGTCGTATTATTATTGTTTAGGTCATTAAACTGGTAATTGATTGATCCCGCTGCTTTCATTTGGCTGGCATTATTTTCAATATTATCTGCTTTAATTTTTATGTCGTTATCGGAAAGCCATACCGACTCTCGATTGTGTAGTATTTTTCCTTGAACAGTAATATCGCCTAATGCGCTGATTTTTGATTTATCCAACTGCAATTGATTTGCCTTTACAGAAAAAGCATCCGCTGTGATAAGATTTAAAAAATCAGCAAAATAATTTTCAGCTTTAATGCCAATGCTTTTTTTAGCCTGCAACTTAGCATGCTGGCTAGATAAGGTTTTAGCATAGATATGCAGTGCCTGCTCGGTAATAAGGTCAAGATTATCGGTATTAAGATCGCTGCCTGTCAACGAAATGGCGCCTTTAGCGCTTAAGTTAGTTTTTTGCAGGTCAATCTTATCAGCGTCAATGATTATTGCGCTGTTAGTATTTATTTTAGATGCATTGCTTTTTATCTGATTGGCTTTTACGGTAATATCATTTTCTGAGATAAGTTGGCTATTGTTACTTGTGAGCTCATTCGTAGTTAATGCAATACCTTGTTTAGCTAGAATCGTTGAGTCAGACGTATTTATCGTTTTAGTGTTGGTCACGCTTAATTTCTGTTCGGATTGTAATTTTGCTCCTCTCAGTGAGATATCATTACCCGTCAGGTTTAAATCATTAGCATATGTTTTGCTACTATCAAGATTAAGGTTATCTTCCGCTTTTAATAATAACGTTTTGCCTGCGCTGTTTTTTCCATTAAAAGCAATAGCATTAGCTGTGGCTACAATATTACCTTGTTTAGTCAACTGCCCTTGTTGGTCAATCCCCGCCGCAACGGTACTGCTTTTACCACTATTTATCGTTGAGGCTTTAAGCTCGACATTATTTTCAGCGATTAATGCCCCCTCATTAGCAATCGCTTTTTTGGCGTTTAATTGAAGGTTTTTTTTGCTGTAAATTTGTTTACTGTTACTAATAGTGTGTTGACTGCTTAGCTGAATATCACCTTTAGCTTGTAAGGTACCGGTATTGCTGATTTTCCCATCCGCACTGATTATAAGGTTACCAGCACTTGCCCCTAACTCGCCTGCATTATGTACACCAACCCCTTTTTCTGTCCCGACTAGCTGGATTTTACCCGCATACATCCCCCCCAGTGCCGAAACATCCAAGCCAACTTCCGGTTTTGGGTTATCATCTTCACCTAACGGTGTTACCGTTTGTGCGTCAACGCTGACTTTATTACGCCCTGCCACCACATTTAAATCATTTGCCCATACCGCAGAATTTATCGATACCGTGCGAGCAATTAAATCCGTATAGTTTTGCCCAGAACTGTCCAGACCTTTACCCGTTACCGCTATATGACCTTGCTCTACCTGATAACCGGTTAAATCCCCATTTTCAATTATCGGTTTACCCGTCGTTAATGTGCCTCGACTCGCATTAATAAACCCACAACCATTACAGGTGATCCCCGATGGGTTGGCTATAACCACTTGTGCCTTTTGTCCCGCAACTTCAACGACCCCATTTAATTGGCTTGGGTTACGTGAGTTGACTTCGTTTAAGATGATTTTGGCACTGCCACTGGCATTTAACAGTTCATTACCTTGGATATAACCCCCAATTTGGGTTTTGCTGGTTTTACTGCTGTTATTTAAAATTACACCTTGCTTTGAGACATCAAACTGTTGGTATTTGTTATGTGAAACGCCTTTATTATTCGGCGTTTGTATGTTGACCTGTGTGGTGCCGTTCGCCGTTGAGGTCACCTGCGGTTGATGATGTTTACTCGCTTGACGGTCCGGCACAATACTACTGCCATAAACTGGCGAACTGATACTGACAAAACCCAATGATACAGAAATAAGAAAGGTTATCGGACTTAAATTGGCAAAAAGTGATTTTAATGCGGTTAGGCTTGAAGTTGAGTTGCTTTTTTCACCGCCTATCGGTGTCTT
>NZ_LZHP01000031.1:0-933 GCF_001690605.1 Gilliamella sp. Nev6-6
ATTGAGTTAAGCTGATTAAATTAAAAGTATTGAAGTAAAAAAGAGAAAAAAGCGTAAATTGAAAACCAAGACAACTGTGAGTTGTAAGGTTAAGAAATTAAGCGTACACGGTGGATGCCTAGGCAATCAGAGGCGAAGAAGGACGTGTTAATCTGCGAAAAGCGACGGTGAGCCGATAAAAGGCGCTATAGCCGTTGATGTCCGAATGGGGAAACCCAGTGTAGGTGACTACACTATCATATAATGAATTCATAGTTATATGAGGCGAACCGGGAGAACTGAAACATCTAAGTACCCCGAGGAAAAGAAATCAACCGAGATTCCCTAAGTAGCGGCGAGCGAAAGGGGAGTAGCCCAAGCGGGTAGCATGATGTATTAGTGGAAGCGTCTGGAAAGTCGCACGATAGAGGGTGAAAGTCCCGTACATGAAAATGCATGATGTGGAAGCTTATAGAGTAGGGCGGGACACGTGATATCCTGTCTGAAGAAGGGGGGACCATCCTCCAAGGCTAAATACTCCTGATTGACCGATAGTGAACCAGTACCGTGAGGGAAAGGCGAAAAGAACCCCGGGAGGGGAGTGAAATAGACCCTGAAACCGTGTACGTACAATCAGTGGGAGCTGTTACCGTTGGGTAATAGTGACTGCGTACCTTTTGTATAATGGGTCAGCGACTTATATTCTGTAGCGAGGTTAACCGAATAGGGGAGCCGAAGGGAAACCGAGTATTAACTGTGCGTTAAGTTGCAGGGTATAGACCCGAAACCCGGTGATCTAGCCATGGGCAGGTTGAAGGTTGGTTAACACTAACTGGAGGACCGAACCGACTAATGTTGAAAAATTAGCGGATGACCTGTGGCTGGGGGTGAAAGGCCAATCAAACCGGGAGATAGCTGGTTCTCCCCGAAAGCTATTTAGGTAGCGCCTCATGA
>NZ_LZHP01000032.1:0-4709 GCF_001690605.1 Gilliamella sp. Nev6-6
TGCTGGAAGGTTAATTGATGGGGTTATGCTTATGCAGAAGCTCTTGATCGAAGCCCCAGTAAACGGCGGCCGTAACTATAACGGTCCTAAGGTAGCGAAATTCCTTGTCGGGTAAGTTCCGACCTGCACGAATGGCGTAATGATGGCCAGGCTGTCTCCACCCGAGACTCAGTGAAATTGAAATTGCCGTGAAGATGCGGTGTACCCGTGGCAAGACGGAAAGACCCCGTGAACCTTTACTATAGCTTGACAGTGAACATTGAGCCTTAATGTGTAGGATAGGTGGGAGACAAAGAAGTGTGTACGCCAGTATGCATGGAGTCGCCCTTGAAATACCACCCTTTAATGTTTGATGTTCTAACCTATACTTCTGAATCGAGGTAAGGGACACTGTCTGGTGGGTAGTTTGACTGGGGCGGTCTCCTCCCAAAGAGTAACGGAGGAGCACGAAGGTTAGCTAATCCTGGTCGGACATCAGGAGGTTAGTGCAATGGCAAAAGCTAGCTTGACTGCGAGAGTGACGGCTCGAGCAGGTACGAAAGTAGGTCATAGTGATCCGGTGGTTCTGAATGGAAGGGCCATCGCTCAACGGATAAAAGGTACTCCGGGGATAACAGGCTGATACCGCCCAAGAGTTCATATCGACGGCGGTGTTTGGCACCTCGATGTCGGCTCATCACATCCTGGGGCTGAAGTAGGTCCCAAGGGTACGGCTGTTCGCCGTTTAAAGTGGTACGCGAGCTGGGTTTAGAACGTCGTGAGACAGTTCGGTCCCTATCTGCCATGGGCGTAGGAAAATTGAGAGGGTTTGCTTCTAGTACGAGAGGACCGAAGTGAACGCACCGCTGGTGTTCGGGTTGTGATGCCAATTGCATTGCCCGGTAGCTACGTGCGGAATAGATAAGTGCTGAAAGCATCTAAGTACGAAACTAGCCTTGAGATGAGTTTTCCCTGAAGAGATTCAGTAAGGTCCGTTTGAGACTAAGACGTAGATAGGTCAGGTGTGTAAGTGTAGTGATACATTGAGCTAACTGATACTAATGAACCGAGAGTCTTAACCTTACAACTCGGAGTTGTTTTGGAGTTACGCGATAGGATGATTGAAGTTGATGATTGTATAGAGATTGACTTTAAATTGTTTAATAAATGAGAGAGCAGTTTGTTCCGGATTGAGAGATTGTTGTGGATATGAGATAATACACAGTAATTGAGAGAAGACAGGATATGTCTGGCGGTAATAGCGCGGTGGTCCCACCTGACCCCATGCCGAACTCAGAAGTGAAACGCCGTAGTGCCGATGGTAGTGTGGGTATTACCCATGTGAGAGTAGGGTGCCGCCAGACTTTTAAATTTAGTGAAGCCCAGCAGTGATGCTGGGCTTTTTTACGTTTGGTATTTTATTGATAATAGAGCGCTTATTTGTATAGTTAATATCTAGAGCGGATAGCCCGAAGAATAACGTATTGAAGATGATAAGTTGATGTTGAATTGATGTTGGAATGAAATGAGTTCATTAATCATTGATAAAAAACCGAATTATCCATGTCCTATTTACCGCACAGTTCTCTAACTGGAACAACCAGCCTCAGCTTCTTTTAAAAAGCTACGGTTTGATGTTCAGTCATTTTTTATAATTAAATCCCTCTTTTGTTTTTATCATAGAGAATTTTCTACTTTTTTACTGTACTATTTTAGAGGAGTAGTTACAAGAGCAATTGAAAGACTCTTCAAAGGGAAAATTCCTAATGAAGCTATTGAAATTATTAGATGGGGTTGATTTTATGCCGGCATTATCTGAATATTCAAATATATCAAACACTGTATTCAATATATTGAATAAAAAAGGGTACCAAATCTGGTATGACGAAAGATTAAAAATGTACTGTGCCGAAAGAAATGGTTGGGATTTTATGGCGGATTCCCCGTCAGGTTTACTAGGTTTAGTTAGTATTTATGAGTTTAAACAACCAGCTATATATAAAGAATATTGGTGGAAAGATGACAATAAAAGTTTACTAGATAATTTAAGTAGAGAAAAACCTAAATACATATCAGTAAAAGATAAAAAATAGACCCTGTAAATAAAAATGGATAAAAAAATTAAAAGAGTTAGCGACTGAGTTAGCTAAAAACATAAAAATTCAAGACGATTTGGGTAAATTAACCTGCTTTTTAAATAAATTCATCATTGAGGCAGCGTTAAATACGGATATAATCCAACACTTAGAGTATGATAAACATCATAAAAAGTTAGGTAGTAATTATCGTAAGGCTATAGTAAAAAAACAGCCATTAGTGATGATGGTGAGTTAGAACTATCCATCTCACGGAATAAAGAAAGCTCATTTGAACCACAGTTAATAAAAAATATTAAACTCGGATTGATAAAATCAACCATCAAATTCTATTCCTGTATGCCAAAGGCATGACCACACGAGAAATTGAAAAAACTTTAGACAGATATGTATGACGTTGATATATCACTAGCCTTAATATCAAAGGTGAGCGATGCGGTTAAAAGGCAAGTGATTGAGTGGCAAAATAAACCGTTGGATACGCTTTATCCCATTGTTTACTTAGGCTGTATTGCGGTCAAAGTCAGACAAGATGGCTGTATTATCAATAAATTGATTTTTCTAGCTTTAGCCATCAACTCTGAGGGGGAATAAAGAACTATTAGGATCTTGGATAGCTGAAAATGAAAGGGATAAGTTTTGGTTATCGGTTTTAACTGGACTGAAGAATCGAGGAGTGGAAGATATTTTAATTACTTGTATTGATAGTTTAAAAAAGTTTTCCTGATGCAATTAACACCGTTTATCCCGTGTCTGTACCTTGCATAGGGTGGGTAATAGTTTAAAGCTTGTTAGTTGGAAATACTATAAAGCATTACTAAAGATTTTAAAGCAATTAATCAAGCTAGAACCGAAGAGTAAGCCTTACAAGCTTTATCTCACTTGAATCGGTGTGAGATGAAAAATATAGCTACATAAGTCAATTATGGCGATGTCATTGGGATAATTTGACAGCCTATTCGAAAAATATTTGTAAGGCAATTTACACCATCAATGCCATAGAATCACTGAACAGCATCATTCGCCATGCTATCAAAAAACGCAAGTTTTCCCGACGGATGATTCGGTGAAAAATGTGATTTATTTAGCTATCCGACAAGCATCAAAAAATGAGCTATACCGATCCAAAACTGGAAAAGCGCAATGAGCCGGTTTATTGTAGAATTTGGTGACAAAATTACCCGTTACCTCTAACTGGCAAATACACAAAATTGAGGATAGTGTCTTTTCTATCGGTTAAGACACTTCTCCATAATCATTTTCAAGACATTATATTTTAGTTGTAATTCTTAATTCTATAAGAAAATTATATGGTTAGTATTATTTATGTTGAAAAATATGTCATTCGATATATTTCCCTAAATGATAAATATCAGTTGCCTCGTTATTCATTTCTAAAGAGCCTAAAGCACCTAAATCTAAACTATATATATTATCAGACTCATTATTTTTCTTGACGTATATAAAATAGCCTACATCACCATCTTGACCTATTAAAAAATAATTGGGTGCAATGTTTTGTATACTATATACATCATTTCTTTCTTGAATGTCATATATGTTATATATATATTCTTCTTTTTCAGTGATTAATTCATACGGCTCTTTATCTTGAACCTCTTCTGACAAAAATCGTACATATAAACTTGGAAATTTGATATTCATTTCTTTTTCAAGAGTATACAATATTTCTATAATTGATTTCTTTTCCATAAAAAATTTATCATTCAATTAATATTCTATAAGTCAAAAAAAGGATTATTTATATTAGCATTTCTAATGCTATCGAAATATTTGTAAGAATCATTTAACGCTTTTTTGCTTGTGCTTTAGGTACACCGGCGTGAAGTATTTCTCTGTAACTTATATTGAATTCTTGTTTTAAGGTTGTATTCCATTCTCCATTAAGTGAGTTTCTAGTTCTTTGTGCACGACTAATGTTAGCATGTAGTAAACCAGAAAAAGATTGTAATAATGCCGCTGGTGCAACATTTCTTCGATAACTAGTTATATTTCTTTTAGTCCAAGCAGCTTGTATTGGATGATGGCTTTGTACGAATGCATCAGATCTAGTGTTTTTATGGCCTGAAGCTCTATTTGCATTAGGCGATAAGTTACCATGTATGTTTACATCGCCTTTTTTATAGCCATTTGGAGTAATTGTAAATACCCCAAACTTAGCACACAACCCACGTAGAAAATCATGCTGCTTGTTTTAGTGTTTTATACTCAATCGGTGTCATGTTATTTAATGCCTCATACGGTCTTTCGGTGTTATAAAGGGTTAGCCATTCTTCGGTTATTCTTCTTGCTTGAGCTAAGTTGTTAAAAAGATATAAATCGAGTACTTCAGTGCGATAGGTACGATTAAATCGTTCAATATAGCCATTTTGATAAGGGCTACCGGGCTGGATATAATCAATGGTTATATCATGTGATTTAGCCCAGTTGGTAAAGGTTTTTCCTGTAAATTCAGGTCCATTATCGACCCGTATTTTTAATGGATATCCATGATATTCGGCCAGTTTATCTAAGTAACGGGTAATCCTTCCTGCTGGTAAGCTTACTGCAATATCAATACCTAACGCCTCACGATTAAAGTCATCGATGACATTGAATGTTCTAAAGCGACGT
>NZ_LZHP01000033.1:0-1723 GCF_001690605.1 Gilliamella sp. Nev6-6
GTGATAAATTAAAAAAGGAACTTCAATGGTGAAAAAGGTAATAGCACCTGAACAGGAAAAATATGATGTTATATATGAAAAAATATTATTCAATAAAATAACGGAGGCATTTTCTTGGCGAGAGCGTCCGAAAGATATGTGGGAATTAAGTTTTGAAACTGCAACAATAATAATGCCTGATGATGAAATAGCGCTAAAACAATTTTTGGGTAAGAATTGGCAAGATATCACTCTTGATATATACGTAAACTATGATGATGCTTTATATGTATTTACTCCATCAGCCTATGCTTATTATTTACCTGGGTTACTTATTACTTCAGCTAAAGCTATGGATATAGCTATAGCTGAAGATGAAGCTATAGTTAGAGCTGAGGCTGAAGCTGAGGCTAAAGCTAAAGCTATAGATATAGCTTTAGGTAGAACCAGAGCTAAAGTAAGAGCTAAAGCAAGAGCTATGGCCAGAGCTGAGGCTTTAGCTAAAGCAAGAGCGATAGGGGATAAAAAAGCAAGGATTAAAGGTTTTATAAATATAGTTGTATTTTGGATTATGGATTTTGAAAAAATACTGTCTGACAGCTATCTATTTAAACGCTGGGCAACATTAACCATTGAAGAATATTTAGCAGTTAAAGCTTGGCTAATATGGATTACAAGAGAAGATACATATCAAGATGATGAAGATATCTATCAAAATGATGAAAGTCTATGTCAACATGATGTAATGAATTCTTTGATTAGCCTAGACAAACTTATTGACCTTGCTAAGCAACGAGAAAAATGACGCTGTAAATAAATTGTAAATACCCCAAACTTAGTACACAACTCACGTAGAAAATCATGCTGCTTGTTTTAGTGTTTTATACTCAATCGGTGTCATGTTATTTTATGCCTCATGCGGTCTTTCGGTGTTATAAATGGTTAGCCATTCTTCGGTTACCTTTCTTGCTTGTTCTAGATTATTAAATAGATATAAATCGAGCACTTCAGTGCGATAGATACGATTAAATCGTTCAATATAGCCATTTTAATATGGGCTACCGGGCTGGATATAATTAATGGTTATACCATGTAATTTAGCCCAGTTGGTAAAGGTTTTTCCTGTAAATTCTGGCCCATTATCGACCCGTATTTTTAATGGATACCCATGATATTCGGCCAGTTTATCTAAGTAACGGGTAATCCTTCCTGCTGGTAAGCTTACTGCAATATCAATACCTAACGCCTCACGATTAAAGTCATCGATGACATTGAATGTTCTAAAGCGACGTTGATTACGGCTACTGTCACTCATAAAATCCATTGACCAACATTCACCTTGTTTATTGGGGACTAATAACCTTTCTGGGCATCGTGGAGGAATGCGTTTTTTACGCTTTACCCTGAGATTAAGCTTTAATTCACAATACACCCGATATACCCGTTTATGATTCCAACGATATCCCAGTTTTCTGATTCGATTAAAACACTTAGGAAAGCCCCAGCGTAAATGCCTATCTGTGATAGCATTCAACACCAAAATAATCACTGAATCATCCAGTAACTTAGGTTGATAATAGTAAGCACAACGGCTTAAACCAACAATGGCACAACTCATTGCAATAGTAACTGAATGATTTTGTTGTAGTTGCTGTGCCCATCTTTTACGTGCCTTGGTGGGCACTAAAGCTTTTTTATGATTTCTTCCTGAAGCTGGGATTTTAAGCTCAGTTCGGCAAACATC
>NZ_LZHP01000034.1:0-43869 GCF_001690605.1 Gilliamella sp. Nev6-6
TTTTACGCTTTACCCTGAGATTAAGCTTTAATTCACAATACACCCGATATACCCGTTTATGATTCCATTGATAGCCGAGCTTTCTGATACGATTAAAACATTTAGGAAAGCCCCAGCGTAAATGCCTATCTGTAATAGCATTCAACACCGAAACAATCACCGAATCATCCTACAACTTAGGTTGATAATAGTAAGCACAACGGCTTAAACCAACAATGGCACAACTCATTGCAATAGTAACCGAATGATTTTGTTGTAGTTGCTGTGCCCATGTTTTACGCGCCTTTGTGGGCACTAAAGCTTTTTTATGATTTCTTCCTGAAGCTGGGATTTTAAGCTCAGTTCGGCAAACATCTGTTTAAGCTTACGGTTTTCCGCTTCTAGCTCTTTTAAGCGTTTAATATTCGACGTTTCCATTCCGCCGTATTTTTCTCGCCATTTATAGAAAGTTGAATTACCCATGCCATATTTACGGCACAGTTCTTTAACAGGAATACCCGCTTCAGCTTCTTTTAAAATAGCGACGATTTGATGTTCAGTCATTTTTTTCATCATTAAATCCTCTTTTACTTTTATCATAGAGAATTTTCTACTTTTTAGTTGTACTATTTTAGGGGGTAGTTACAAGGTGGTTTATATCCCGTTTATCTTACTGATAAAAAGATTATTAATTCCCCTAAAGGCTAAGTCACCTCATCATTTAATTAATTAGGTTTTAACTATTAAGAAAGTACCCTTTGGGTGCTTTCTTCTATCTATTCCAAAAGAACCTCATGATTTGTAATACGACGAGAGAAGTTATGTTTGGTGTGTAAAACAAATATAACTAAGTATTTTTTTAATACCTAATTAGGTATATAATTAAATGAGTTAAATTTCCAATAAGGAGTCTATGATGCAATTAAGTGGACAAGTTAAATCTATCACGTATTTGAAAAATAATACAGGCGAAGTCATGAGCAAGTTAGCAGAGGAACGTCAACCCTTTGTTATTACACAAAACGGTGAAGCTAAAGCCGTTTTAATGGAAGTTAATGATTATGACGAGCAAATGCACAAAATTGCAATGTTACAACGGTTGCTTGTTGCTGCTCAAGAAATGGAACAAGGGCAATATCGTTCAGTCGATGAAGTCTTTGATGAAATTTTAGCGGCAGACAGCGAGAATTAACGATGACGGTTAATTATAGCGTAGTCATTGTTAAAAGTGCAGAACGAGACATTAAGCATATTTATAATTACATCAAAAAAAATGATTGTATTGAAAATGCAAAATATGTGTTTAATCAACTTTTAAAAACTATTAAAACACTTGAAATGTTTCCTCAACGAGGTGCTAATCTAGCAGAGTTTTATGGTACTCAGAAGGTTAGTTATCGGGAAATTAGTTTTAAAGTCTATCGAATCATTTATCAAATTAATGAAAACAAAAAAATAGTAGTTATTCAAATGGTGATAGATGGTCGTCGAAATTTAAAACCAATACTAGAAGAACGTTTCAAATAACAATCAATTTATATAATACTAATGCTCACTTGTGGGCATTAGTATTATAACTCCATTTTCACATATAAAAATAAACATTCCCTATTTTCTATTTAACCTCGTTCAAAACGCCTAATTCCGTTTAAATCTCATGCATTGCAATTACATTGAAGGCAATCCATGAGAATCAACCCTATATTACTTATCATCAGCTTACTGCTATGCAGCTTAAATGCTTACGCTTCAGTCACTATCGTGACGGACAGTGTACATCCTCTGCACAATATCCCCGATAATGCCAAAATCATTATGCTGGATGACAGCATCAAGCTTCATGCTTCCTTATCTGACAATCTGCCAAATGATCCTGTACAGGCTGAACAACTCGTCAAAGAACGATTAACGACGTTAGGAAGCAGCTACCAAAAAAACATGAAACAGACTTTACAAGATGCGTTAGCGGCTTATCAATTAGGTGTTATTAAAATTCCCGCGGTGATTCAAGATAATCGCTACGTGGTTTATGGCAAGTCCGATGTTTCGATTGCTTTACAGCTTATCAAGCAGCGAGGTCAGGATGAACCTTAAACAGACCTCAATGATGTTATTAACGGCCCTTTTTGTGACCTCTAGCGTTAATGCCAAAATTAACACGGTCAGTATTTCTGCCTCAATACTGTCTCCCGATTGCATTGGACAGGCTACACTAATTAGTACCAGTTTAATAAGGTCATTGTTATGATAACCAAAAAACAAAAGGAACCAACAATGACAAATCTCATTTCAAGAAGAGAAAAACGCAGTTTTAGTAATGAATTTAAAAAACAGAGGGTAATGTTATACCAAAATGGCAAAAAACGAGCGGATATTGTCACCGAATACGACCTGACTAAATCCGCATTAGATAAGTGGATAAAGCAATATCAAACTATTGGTGAGTTTACAGCTCAAGCTAATCGTAGTACTCAAGAAAATGAGCTCATAACCCTACGTAAAGAGAATAAGCGATTGTTAATGGAGAATGACATCCTAAAGCAAGCGGCGTTGATAATAGAACGAAAATCAAATTAATCACCGAGAATCAACATCGATATAGCTTACGTGCGTTATGTCGATGTTTACAAGTGTCAAGAAATCGATTTTATTATCAACAACCATTAACCAGTAAAAAAACAGACAAAGAGCTTAGTAAAAAAGTGAAAGCGATATTTAACGATAACTATCAAGCCTATGGAACAAGGCGACTACAAGCAGAGCTTAGGGAGAAAAGCATACTATTATCCCGTCGCCGAATTGGTAGAATCATGCAAGAAAACGGATTAGTATCAAAATATACCTGTAAAAAATATCGTGCTAATACAGAACAAAGCAACGAATCAACAGTAAGTAATCAACTTAATCGTGAGTTTACCGTAGGCCAACAACGAAAAGTGTTAGTGACTGATTTAACTTATGTGAGAGTAAAACAACAATGGCATTACCTTTGTGTGATTATTGATGTAAGCAATCGAGAAATCGTGGGACGAAGTGCTGGAAAACATAAAAATGCTCAACTGGTTATGGATGCTATCAGCCAAATCCCTATTAACTTAAATTCAGTTGAGTTATTTCATTCAGATAGAGGAAAAGAATTTGATAATCATCTCCTTAATGAATGTTTAAAGGAATTTGGCATTGAGCGTTCATTAAGCCATAAGGGATGCCCTTATGATAATGCTGTTGCTGAAGCAACATTTAAAGCGGTGAAAACTGAATTTGTGTCAAACACGATTTTTGATTCACTTGAACAACTCAGGTTACAATTTAACCACTATGTGGATTGGTTTAATTACAACAGGCTTCATTCGTCTTTAAATTACCAGTCACCCATTGAATATAAAATGAATCTATGACCTTATCTTTTTGGTACTAAAAAGTGTGGACATACCAGGACATACCACACTGTAAATACTTTTTTACACGTGAGATTAATTTTTTGGATATTATCTGGAACAAGTCTTCATTGAGTTTTAGGGGAAGGAGATAATATGCCCTTCAATTATTTCCACGCTGTGCCCAAATAAAAAGGCTATTGTTTTTAGTTAACCGACAAACCAAATGAAAATAGCAACCCTAAAATTGATGCCTTTTTATCCTTAACACCGAAAGGTGAGGTATCTATATCAAATTCATATAAAAGCTCGTTTTTTTTTAATAAAACAAAATTATTAGAAGATAGTATATCCATTAAGTTAGTAAATAATTGATAAACATCATCATTGCTATCAATAACTTTATCATCATAAAGTAAAAAAGCATATGTTGACACTAAGGACAAATATAAAAACATTGATTTATTTAGATAATCAAATTCTAATGATATGCAAACATCATAATTTAAATCGGTATTATCTTTAACTTTAAATCTAAATAAAGAATAAATATCATTTATTACCTCTTTATATTTTAGTGAATTATATGTTTCCATCACGAAATGGAAATCTGTTTTTTTTAAATCATGATATGCATTTAGAATATCACATAAGATCCTTTCTTTTTTTTGTTTATACATTAATGTCAAAGCTCCCTTCTTGCAGGATGTCCATGTGCTTCGCCTTTAAAGTCGATATGAACCCTGACTTTAGTTTGGCTCCTTTATTAGGGCCCGTTCCAACATGACTACCAGTTTCCAAATCGTAGCTTACGCAGTTGATTTGGTATTGGAGGAGTACCTTGGATATGTCACGCTTGTTTTTGAGGATTAATTCTTGTCGCCTTAGCTGATTCGGCTCTAGAAATAAATCGACCATTTTCCCCATAAAATCTTTGAGCTCTACCATTCCATTTTACACAACTCAATCCCCACGGATCTATCCAAGCCAACTCAACCCATTGAGGCACATACTGATAAAGATTAATGCCACCGGCTAAGCCTATCGGGTTGGGTAAACCTACCTATATCCGGATCATAGTACCTGAAAGTATTGTAATGTCAGCTGGTTTCTCTGCCTAAATATTGCCTCTGATATCTGAGGTTTTGCTCTATTGATTGGCGTTCAGTTTCCTGAATCTTCTTACCTCAGAGCTGATAACTACATTCTCAGACGATGTCGCCGTTTGCATCGGTAAGTTCTTCCGAACAGCCGTTCAGGTCATTTTGGAAGTAGCGGATATGTTGTTCATGGTTGCCGTCTGTGTCTATACTTGCTAGCGGCTCGTAGCTACTCTGGTTGGTATAGATATACAGGCTGTTGATGGTGCGCCTATCTAGCAGGGGGCGATGTGGTTGACGATTAGACAATCACGTAACGTTAATATTCTGATTTTATTTTAATACGGCTACTAGTGGCAGTAATTGAGAATGGAAGAAACATTTATTATGCCCTTTTGGTTAGGAAAAGCTTAATTTTACAATTGTGCTAATAACTTTTATTGTTTTTTTAAACTACCGTATTTTATATAACCATAATGACTCTTTTTTTGTTTTAAAAAAATTAGAGGAAGTCAATATCATTCTTTTTTGCATATGAAAGTAATAGATCATAGGTAACCCTATCTCTAATTCGTTTTTTATTATATTGTTCTTTGTCTTCAAACCATAAAAGATCACCTTTTTCATAGAAAAGCCATTTATCTTCTTTCATTGCTCTAACTAAGCGGACAGTTTTTCCAGAATCGATAAAACTCATCTCTACTAAGGGGTAAGCTCCAAGTAGTATCCTAAATGATAGATAACTTGAATGGTTTGCTTCCGTTATACAATAGAGTAAGGAATCCCAACCATCAGATAAATTAGATACAAAGATTAGTTTATTATCATTCACACATGAATAATAAAAAGCGCCTACTGGTGGTAAAGCGCTGCCTTTTTGAACATTCAAATGTATTTCTTCAATTCGTTTTCTACTTTTTTGCGGTTCACACGACCAGTTTAATCCATTTTGAATAATGCTTTCAATCTCGGTGAGATTACTATTAACTATGGAAAACGCTAACATCTTATTAGTATCTTGAAAAGCCATTTAAAATATTTCCTAAATTATCAATTAATCAAAATGTATTTCTGGCATTAGGATCAAGTCTTGGAATTATATTTTTGATATCCAAAACTCCCCCTTTAATGTTGTATCCAATTAAATATTATAGTGTTTTAAATATTATAGTGTTTACCATCTAAATCAAATTGAATATCTGGCTTATTTTTACTAACTTCATTACCTTTTATATCTACTTGGCGTTGATTTTTTCGGATGTTTTCAGCACTTTATTTTTTAGCATTCTAATTTAGTTTTTCTTTTTATATTCATCTAATTGATTAATTGCCACTTTGACCGCATCTCTTATATCAATATTTTTAGATTGCAAAGATACTTGAAGTCCATATTCTTAATATTTCATCACTAAAAGCTGCGGCTATTTGTGTAACCCAATATCTAATACTGTCTGGTATTGTTATATCTTCAAGAACTTTTTGGATTTCTTTTTTTACATCAATATTACAGCATTGATAAAAGAAATCTTCTACCAACTGATATACGCCCCATCCATCACCTTCACCAAAAGATCTTAAAAATAACTCAATTGCTTTTCTATCTGGATTTTTAATAAAAAACTTTCGTACGTCATCATATTTGTTAATAATATCTTGAGTTAGATCTTTATCAGAAGGCATGGGTTGATGTCTTAATAAGAAATTTAATGCGTCATCTTTAGTCATAGTTTTAATCATTCCAAGATTTTTGTTTTGCCTAATTATTTCACTTAATTGTCTGTTTATTACCTCACAACTATATTCAGCATTGTTTAATATTTTTTTAAGGTCACGAATATCTCTTGTTAAATATTCTCGATTGTTTAATCTTGAAATAATAGGCTTTCTATAAGCCCAAGTTAATTCATGAAGATATTTTGTTAAATCAATAGTTATTCCTTTTCTATGAGTTGTTGGGCTTACTGCATTTTGAACTACATGATGTGGAGTATGAGTTGGATTAAGTCCGCTTTTTATATTAGCTGCTCTAGATTTGCCATATGTTCCGATGTATAAATCTTGGACAGGTTTAGCTAATTTTGTGAATCAGAACCACATCCTGCGGATAATCCCCCCACGGATCAATCCAAGTCAACCCACTAAGCGCATAATGATACAGATTAAATCTAATCGTATCAGACTAGGTAAATCTATCTAATTCGCCGTTTGCAGCGGTAAGCTCTTCTGGTTCTTTCTAGTATTAATGAATAAGCTTTTATTTTGTTAACTATTTATTGATTAAGAATTTTTATTGATAAATAACATGGTAATAGTATTTCTAAATACCAATTCAAGACATATAAAGGTTTAGATCTAATATTATTTATATCTTTACTTATCTGAACTTGTATTTTTTCTAAAATCATCTAGTCCATCACTTGAGAAGTCATCAATATACATTAATGTTGGTATACTGGTTTTATTATTTACTTCTATTAACCATTTACAAAAATTATCAAATATAATATCGTCACTTTCTTCTTGGAATAAAAATCCATTACCTCCCGTATGAGAGTCAGATAATTGCTCTAAAGCATGAATAAATTCGTCTTTATTTTTAATGAGCCAACTCATAGGTAGTTTAGTCATAATGCTTATTAGTTTTATTTCATCGTCATAATCTAAATAGGAGGGTTTATTTTTCAAAAAATTGTATAGTATATTTTCGTTCATAAATTAATATCCTGATCCACCTAATGGAATATAAGCTGCATTTCTATCACTGTGAAATTTTCCCCATGTTCCATCTGTTCTATAATTTTGCTTATTTGTAGTATTTGTAATTCTAAATATTGTCCCTGATAGCTGAGGTTTTGCTCTGTTGATTCGTGCTCAATTTCATGAATCTGCTTTCCCCATAGCTGAAAGCTGCATTCCCAGAGTAATTCGCTGTTTGCATCGGTAAGTTCTTCTAAACAACCGTTCAGGTTGGTGTGGATGAGCATTACCCTTTCGGGTTCATTACCTGGTTTATCTATCCGCGCCAGTGACTCATGAATATGACGATTTTTATATTAATTAACTATTCGGATATTTATCTAAATAACCCCTACTTGAGGGGTATTTTGTAAAAAAAGAAATTTTATTTTTATCAATAAATTCAATATCAAAAATTCTAGAACAACTGTTTTCTAAACCAATATCATAAGAATATAATTTTTCTTCAATCTCATCCAAAAGGGATATCGCCATATCATTAATAATCAAATTACATTCATTAATAAAAAAAGTTACTGCTTTCGGAAAATGAGATTCAATAATCACGCCTTCATAATAATGATCAAACTTTTTAATTTTTTTATATTCTATAAGAGCATATCTCTGTTTATCTCTAAATGAAACAATATAGTCTTTCACCATTACCCTTTACATCCTTTGAAAATGCCCAATAGTTTACTTTTATAGCTTCTATTTATCGAGGATTGAAATCAAATCCGTACTCATTCTATAAATTTTAGTAGCATCAGAAAGTGGTAGGCTCTTTTCTAGACGGCGGGCAGTCCCCCCACACAATCCACCCAGGTCAACTCGTTTAAGCGCATACTGATACCGATTAATCACCCAGCAATCTAATCGGGTGTAGCTAGGTAAAGTAGCCTATATCCAGCTCATAGTACCTGAACGTATTGTAATGTAAGTCGGTTTTTCTGTCTAAATATTGTTCCTGATATCTGAGGTTTTGCTTTATTGATTGGAGTTCAATTTCCTGATCCCGTTTTCCCCATAACTGAAAGCTACATTCCCACAGTATGTTACCGTTTTCGTCGGTCAACTCTTCCGGATAGCCATTCAGAGATGAGGGGGGGGGGTAAGACGCTATAGGCATCGTAGTTAAAGCCGAGTTTGCGTCAGGTAGCATCAATGCGGGTGTGCACTAGTCCGCAAGGGGCGTGCTGGTAGTGGATGCAGTGGACGCGGGGGTCGGTATAGGTCAGTAGCTGTTTAGCAGTATTAAATAATATATAACAAAATTTTTTATGTGATTATTGTACTTTGTACTAAGTATGGGATATTTACAGTTTTTATTGACATTAAAAACGTTGCCGTCTTCTACAATAGATATGATATTTTGCTCTAAATCAGGATCTACATTCGAAAGTTCTTTCATACTTATCTCACTTTATTAAAATTATTAAAAATAGGCTGATTTTTCAGCTTGGCCAATAAAATATTCAGTTTTTATGTGGTTGCCCTCATTTTTTTTGTGACCGATTATGTGTAACGTATTCTAAGTCATAATTATTAGGCGCTCTTATAAAACCGCTAGTTGATTCTCGCCAAAATATTAGACAGTACTCGCTTCTATAAATATGTTATTAACGTAATACTGCTTTTTATATTGTTCAGGCGATATCTAACCATGAGTTAAATGTCAGCAAACTTGATTATAATCAGTTTCAATATATTCAAATAGCTTTTTATTGGCTGCTTCCTGTGTTTTGTCATCATGAATAATACGGTTTTTCACGTATGAAAAACTTTCGGTAATGGCATTATCCTAACAATTGCCTGCTCGGAGCATACTTTGGCTAAGTCCATGTTGTAACACTCACTGCTTAAAATTAGCACTGCAATATTGGGTTTTCTTGGTCACTGGTAATAATATCCCTTTAGGAAATCGACAACAAAATAAAGTATTTTTGAGCGAGTTACAAATTAAATACTTATTAATATACTTTATGTATTAGCCAGCACATCATAATAATAGGTTTGTAGCAAAAGGATTAATGTGATTATTTTTTATTATGTCACAAAATAAAAACTTGAATAAAATCAATGACTTTTCTGACTGATTTTTATCATACTCAACTAACCTTTCTGTATGATACATCCTAGCCCTTGCCCCCTGATATCATGTACTAAGCTTGGTGCATCTAAACGGGCTTCATGTTGCCAATAAAGTGCTTTGATATTCTCAAATAGCTCATTTAATTTGGTTCATGCTTTAGCCAAACAGAATAACCTGATACGCTAACTTTTAACTGACGGCAGATTAGCGGTAATGGGTATGGTAACAGATGTTGCTTCATATATTGGTACTTCTATTGGTACCTCGCCGACTTGTGCACTAAATTTTTTGATACATAATGTGTTCTCCTATAATTGTTAGTTATATCATAAAGGTGACATTTGTCCGTTTTTTGGGCGAGGATCACATGATAGAAAACAATCATTAATGTTGGACAAATTGTTGAGAACTGTTCATTGATAATGACAATAGGTAACGACGATGCACCCGATTATTATCGTTGTGAAAGCAGTGATGGTTCAACATATCGAAAAGATAGGGCTGGTAATATTATAAAATAAGGTCGATGTACATGAGTATTTTAGTCTGTATGAGTTATTATTTTTTATCTATTATTGGATTTTTTATTCGGTATTATTTTTCGGGATATATTGCAACGGTCTATACTAATGATAAAACGTTAAATCGTAAACGACATTGGGCTCTTTTAATTCTTATTTTGTATATTTATTTCATCGATTTTCTCGTTCGACCGAAACGCTATAAAAAAAGAAAAAAATGGAACTAATATTATAATTATTTTACAAAATAACAAAAAATTATATTAAATCGATTCGCAATTAAAAGTATTCCGTTAAAGTTTAGTTTTTTTAATTAAAGATATTATTGTTTATAAATTGAATGTTTATTTTAAGTTATATCTCTCTATGTTATGCTAGCATTAATATTTGAGCACAGGATATTCCCTTATGATAAAAGATCCCTTTTATGCCCGCGAAGCCGAAAAGTACGATTCCCCCATTGCCAGCCGTGAACTTATTTTAGATTACCTTAAACAAGAAGCGAAACCCGCAAGCCTAGAAAAAATTGCCCAAGCGGTAGCAATTAAAAACGAAGAACAAAAAATAGCGTTACATCGTCGCTTACGGGCAATGGAGCGTGACGGTCAAGTGGTATTTACTCGACGTAAATGTTATGCGCTGCCTGAAAAATTAGATATGGTCAAAGGTAGCGTGATTGCACACCGTGATGGTTTTGGTTTTTTACGAGTAGAAGGCAACCCTGAAGACTATTTTTTATCACCAGAACAGATGAAAAAAGTGTTACAAGGAGATGTGATTTTAGCACAGCCAATGGGAACACAATATCGTGGTAAAATGGAAGCTCGTGTTGTGCGGATTTTAGAGCCACGCAATAATCAAATTGTCGGGCGATATTTTATCGAACAAAGCGTAGGCTTTGTTGTTCCTGATGACAGCCGTTTAAACTTCGATATTTTAATTGCAGGTAAACCCAATCGTACAGTTCGAATGGGAACCGTGGTCGTCGTCGAGTTACAAAAGCGCCCAGAACGCCATCAAAAAGCTGTTGGTATCATAAAAGAAGTGCTTGGTGAAATAATGGGTACCAATTTAGCTATTGATATTGCCTTGCGTAATCACGAAATTCCTTACGAACTACCTAAAACAGTCGAAAAAGAGGTAAGTAAATTTACTGAACACGTACCAGAAAGCGCTAAAAAAGGGCGAAAGGATTTACGCCAATTGCCTTTAGTTACTATTGATGGCGAAGATGCACGTGATTTTGATGATGCCGTTTATTGTCAAAAAAATCGTGGTGGTGGCTATCGTTTATGGGTTGCCATTGCCGATGTCAGTTATTATGTCAGATTAGGCAAAGCGTTGGATAAAGAGGCCTGCTTGCGTGGTACATCGGTTTATTTTCCATCACGAGTTGTACCTATGTTGCCAGAACAGCTATCAAATGGGCTGTGTTCGTTAAATCCACAAGTTGATCGTTTATGTTTAGTTTGCGAAATGACCGTATCAAATAAAGGACGTTTAACAGGGTATGAGTTTTACGAAGCCGTGATGAATTCACATGCTCGATTAACTTATACTAAAGTGGCTAAAATTTTAGACGGTGATGAGCAATTGCGTGAGCATTACCACGAATTGGTACCGCATCTTGAGAACCTTTATGGCTTATATCAGGTGCTTGATAAAGCCCGTATCACTCGCGGTGCGATAGGTTTTGAGTCTGAAGAGCCGAAATTTGTTTTTAACGCCGATAAGCGCATCGAAAGTATCGAAATTGCTCAGCGAAATGTGGCACATAAAATCATTGAAGAATGTATGATTTTAGCTAATGTTTCGGCAGCAAAACTGGTGATTAATGCTCAAGTACCTTCATTATTTCGAGTGCATGACAGACCAGATGAAGACAGAATAAATAACTTGCGTAGCATTCTAAGTGAACTTGGATTATCACTTGGTGGCGGGGTTAGCCCAAAACCTAAAGATATTGCCGAATTAATGGCGATAGTTGAAACTCGCCCAGATCATGACATGTTGCAAACGGTAATTTTACGCTCTATGAAGCAAGCTATTTATGATCCAGAAAACCGTGGTCATTTTGGTTTAGCACTTGAAGAATATGCACATTTTACCTCGCCAATTCGTCGTTATCCTGATTTATTATTACACCGAACGATTAAATGGATTTTAGCAGACAAACAGCATAAAACCAGTAAAACTGGCGGGTATTGTTATACCACAAATGAAATGCTCTATTTCGGTGAACATTGTTCAATGACTGAACGTCGTGCTGACGAAGCGGTGCGTGATGTGGTCGATTGGCTTAAATGTGATTATATGCAAGATCATGTTGGTGAAGTATTTAATGGTACCATTTCAAGTGTCGTTAATTTTGGTTTCTTTGTTCGATTAGATGAATTGTTCATTGACGGTTTAGTGCATGTTTCGTCGTTAGAAAACGACTATTATCTTTTTGATGCTGCGCATAATCGCTTAATTGGCGAAAATACCCGTTTTACTTATCGCTTAGGCGATAAAGTGCAAGTTAAAGTCGATAATATTAATCCTGAAGAGCGTAAAATTGATTTTTCTTTAGTTGGCAGTAATAATAAGCCAAAACGCCAAGGCAAGACTGCCAAGGATAAATCAAAACAAGTAAAAAACGATCAGAAAGTTGATTTGCCTGTTAAACGAAAAAGCAAAAAATCAACCAATAAAAATAGTGCAAAACCGCTTACTAAAAAAGTTAAAGATAAAAGCAAAAGTAAAAGCAAAAAACGAAGTAAACCAAAATCAAGTAATAAAACAAAATCAGTTAATAAAATAAAAGAGTAGAACATAAATGAGTGAAACAGTTTACGGCTTGCACGCAATTGAAGCATTATTAGCTCGCTCGCCAGAAAGAATTATTGAAGTATTTATTATTAAAGGCCGAGAAGACAAACGTCTTATCGCTATTGTACGTCAATTAGAGCAACTAGGTTTGCCTGTTAAAGTTGCTCAACGTCAATGGTTAGATGAAAAAGCGAAAAATGGAGTACATCAAGGTATTTTGGCTATGGTTAAGCCTAATCGAGGTTATCAAGAAAATGATATTCCTCTACTTATGGAACGGCAGCCAAATCCTGTTATTTTAATTTTAGATGGCGTAACCGATCCACATAATTTAGGTGCTTGCATTCGAACGGCTGATGCAGCGGGTGTGGATTTTATTATTGTTCCCAAAGATCGCTCAGCACCACTCAACTCAACAGCCCAAAAAGTGGCGTGTGGCGCGGCAGAAAGTGTATCTGTGGTTAGAGTGACCAATTTGGCACGCACCATGCGAATGTTGCAAGACGAATATCAAGTTTGGATTGTTGGGACTGCTGGTGAAGCTAATAAAACACTTTATCAAACAAATTTTTATAAAACATCAAAAACAATTTCACTTGCGTTAGTTATGGGAGCTGAAGGTGAAGGTATGCGCCGTTTAACTAAAGAACACTGTGATGAATTAGTTAGCATTCCAATGGCGGGGATTGTCTCATCACTCAATGTCTCTGTTGCAACGGGGGTTTGTTTATTTGAAATTGTTCGCCAAAAAATAGATACCAAAATGTAAACTAAATAGCCTTAACTATAGTAGTTCAAATTTAATCAGACAAGCGCTAATGATTTATTAGGTTCGATTTTAGCAAATTGAGGGTTAACGAATAAAATAAATACTATAGTTAATGGCGTTGATAAAAACTAACAGTTAGTGCAATGTAAATTATAGTGCAATGTAAATTATTTCAATTAAAACATTAAGTAATGCTACATACCTAAAACCTCTTTTTAAAATACATATAATATTCCAGCTTATTCAATGGCTTTATTATCTCTTGTTAAAGTGATAATAAGAGATAAGTTTGAAACAAGCCGAAAACTGTATTTTAAAGGCAATTAAGTATATAATGTTACACAAACTTAACTAATCTCTATCAAAATATATTTTTATGAAACCTTCAATTATCAATAAGTTAGAAACACTACAAGAGCGTTATGAAGAGGTTCAAGCATTATTATCTGATCCTTCAGTTATAGCAGATCAAAATCGCTTTCGTACGCTATCTAAAGAATACTCACAATTAACTGCGGTGGTTAAGTGTTTTTCCGATTGGCAGCAAACCCAAGAAGATATCGAAACGGCTAAAATGATGCTATCAGATCCTGAAATGAGCGAAATGGCACAAGAGGAATTAAACGAAGCACTAAGCCAAGTTGAAGAGCAAGAAAAGCAATTACAAGTGTTATTATTACCTAAAGATCCTAATGACGATTATAACTGTTTTGTTGAAGTTAGAGCGGGAACAGGTGGTGATGAAGCCGCTATTTTTGCTGGTGACTTAGCCCGAATGTATACACGATATGCTGAATCACGCAATTGGCGCGTTGAAATTATGAGTGCGAGTGATGGTGAGCACGGTGGTTATAAAGAAGTCATTATGTTAGTCAGTGGTGATGGAGTTTATGGCAATTTGAAATTTGAATCAGGTGGTCACCGAGTTCAACGCGTGCCAGAAACTGAATCACAAGGGCGCATTCATACTTCGGCTTGTACTGTTGCTGTTTTACCAGAAGTTCCCGAGGCTGAAATGCCAGAAATCAACCCTGCTGATTTAAAAATTGATACCTATCGTTCATCTGGGGCTGGTGGTCAGCATGTTAACACGACGGATTCAGCGATTCGTATTACGCACCTTCCAACGGGTATTGTTGTTGAATGTCAAGATGAGCGCTCACAGCATAAAAATAGAGCTAAAGCAATGTCTGTATTGGCTGCACGAATTCAAGATGCCGAACTGCGCAAACGCCAACAAGAAGAAGCCTCAACAAGGCGTAATCTATTAGGCTCAGGTGATCGTTCTGACAGAATTAGAACATACAATTATCCTCAAGGACGTGTTACGGATCATCGTATTAACCTAACACTTTACCGATTGGATGAAGTCATGGCAGGAAAATTAGAGATGCTAATCGATCCAATTGTGCAGGAATATCAAGCAGATCAACTAGCCGCTTTATCGGAACAAGATGAATGACCTATTTACAATGGCTTAAAAGTGCATCTCAAACTTTAACTGATAGTGAAAGCCCAAAGCGTGATGCTGAAATTTTGCTGAGTTTTGTTACACACAAAACACGCACATTTTTAATGGCATTTAGTGAAACATTGCTTACTGATGATGAGCTGATTGCTTTATCTGAATGTTTAAAGCGCAGGCAAAATGGTGAGCCTATCGCTTATATTACTGGCGAAAAAGAATTTTGGTCTTTAAAGTTTAATGTCTCTAACGCTACATTAATCCCAAGACCGGATACTGAAAAATTAGTTGAATTAGGTTTAGAGTATCTACCTAAAGTGCCATGCGAAGTGTTGGATCTCGGTACGGGTACTGGTGCAATAGTTATCGCCATGGCAACGGAGCGTCAAGACTGTTTATTTACCGCAATTGAAAAAAATAAAGATGCGTTGATTTTAGCGCAACAAAATGCAACCCAAATAGGGGTCAACAATGTTTATTTTTTACAAGGTGACTGGTATAAGCCAATAAAAAATAGAAAATTTTCAATGATTATCAGTAACCCGCCTTATATTGAACCAACAGATATTCATCTAGCACAAGGCGATGTTCGTTACGAACCAAGAAGTGCATTAGTTTCAGAAGATGACGGTTTAGCCGATATTAAACTCATTGTCTATGGCGCAACTAAACATCTAAATCAATATGGTTGGTTACTGATAGAACATGGTTGGAAACAGGGTGAGGCAGTACAAACTATTTTTAAACAACACGGATTTCAATTAGTCGAAACCTTTGCAGACTATAGCGGTAATGATAGAGTTACTCTTGGTCGCTGGTTTAAACCCTAACTAGGAATATTTTATGATACAACAAAAAAAAGTAAATATTGGTGATATTACTGTCGCCAATGACCTACCATTTGTATTATTTGGTGGTATGAATGTGCTCGAATCTCGTGATTTAGCAATGAAAATCTGTGAACATTATGTTTCTGTCACCAATAAACTAAATATCCCTTATATTTTTAAAGCTTCATTTGATAAAGCTAATCGCTCTTCTGTTCATTCATATCGTGGACCAGGTTTAGAAGAAGGGCTTAAAATTTTCCAAGAACTTAAACAACAATTTGGCGTTAAAATTATTACTGATGTACATACCGAAGCACAATGCCAACCGGTCGCTGATGTAGTTGATGTTATTCAATTACCCGCTTTTTTAGCAAGACAAACCGATCTTGTTGTTGCAATGGCTAAAACTGGTGCGGTAATTAATGTTAAAAAACCACAATTTGTCAGCCCAGGTCAAATGGGTAATATTGTTGAAAAGTTTGAAGAAGCTGGTAATAACCAAATAATTCTTTGTGATCGTGGTAGTTGTTTTGGCTATGACAACTTAGTGGTTGATATGCTTGGTTTTAATATTATGAAAAAAGCAAGCAAAGGCTCTCCTGTTATTTTTGATGTTACTCATGCTCTACAATGCCGTGATCCAATGGGCGCAGCATCAGGTGGGCGTCGAGGTCAAGTAACCGAGCTTGCGCGTTCAGGTATGGCAGTTGGCATTGCTGGGCTATTTTTAGAATCACACCCAGATCCAAACCATGCAAAATGCGATGGTCCATCTGCGTTACCATTAGCAAAACTTGAGCCTTTCTTAAAGCAAATGAAAGCCATTGATGAGTTAGTAAAAAGTTTTGAAGAAATTGATACTGAAAATTAAGTTAAGATGACTTTTCAATAACTTATAATCAATAGCATTGATTGTGAATTAAATTTTATTTTTTTATATAGTAAAAAGAGAAATTTCAGTAGTTTCTCTTTTTTTATTTCATCCTTTTTCTTCTCTACGTCTACGCCATTTATCATTTTTACCACCATTTTTTATAATCTAAAATTTATATCATTACTTGTCATTTTGTAAATACCCCAAACTTAGTACACAACTCACGTAGAAAATTAAGCTACCCGTTTTAACGTTTTATATTCGAGCAGTGCCATGTTATTTAATGCCTGATGTGGTCTTTCAGTGTTATAAATGATTAGTCATTCTTCGGTTACCTTTCTTGCTTGTTCTAGATTATTAAATAGATATAAATCGAGTACCTCAGTACGATAGTTACAATTTGTTAAAACGATGTGCTTTGTTTTTATTTTTTAGAATAAAAAAAGTTGTGATTTTTCTCTAAAAATTTACATTAAAAATGTATTTTTTGGTGATTTTGATCACGATTTTAGATTGTTTAATTTGCTAGATAAAATATGTTTATGCATTATAAAAACGCGTATTCACAAACAAGTTATCAATTGAATGAGTTAGATCTTGATGAATTTAATTGTTAATTAAACAGAATAATTATAGGAATAACATATGAGTATCTATAATGCACAAATAATACCATGTCGATTTAATTTTTTAACTAAACTAATTTTATCCTTATCTGTTTTAACAAGTACAATTCCCGTTTATGCATCTAATGTTAATCAATTTATTGATGATTCTTCATTAACAGGTAATGTCTTTTTTTGGAATCGAGATCGAGAACGTAAAGATATTGATGAGCATAAGTACGAGAAAAATTTAAGACACACCTCATTTAACGCTAATTTAGATTTTAGATCAGGTTATATCGCAGATAAGTTTGCTATTGAACTTGGCGGTTATGGCGCATGGGAAGTGAATAATGGTGGAAATGGGCATCCCAATGAAATAGGATTCAGTGGGGCTAATACTCGTTGGGACGAGAATTGGAAAAAAGATGTTAGTGGGCTGAGCTTTTATAAAGCACAGGCAAATTTTAAAATTGATGAGTTATTCTGGATAAAAACGGGTTATATTCAACCTTCTGGGCAAACTTTGCTGGCTCCTCATTGGAGCTTATTACCAGGTACTTATCGTGGATTTGAACTTGGCTCAACAATTGATTTTGATACTTCTGGCGTGTTATCCATGTCGTATATGTGGGCTGATAAATATAAAGCACCATGGTATAAAAAGCTTTATGAGTTTCGTCAGTGGGGAGCAGGTAAAAAAATTGACTTTTTGCATTCTGCGGGTTTGAAGTACGATTTTAAAAATGATTTAGTATTAGAAAGCGCATTTGGGCTGGCACAAAATTATATGAACCAATTTTTTGGCAAAGCCTCTTATAAAACAAATCTACTGGATAATCCTCTCACTCTTAGCTATCAATTTTATGGCGCCAAAGATCAATCACATAAAGGTAAAGATGTTTACGATGGTTTAGCGTGGTTACAAGCAGCAACATTGGGTTATCAAGTAGGGCCAGTTAATTTTCGACTTGAAGGTGTAACAGTTAAAGCAGAAGGCGAACAAGGCTTTTTTTTACAACGTATGACACCTGATTATGCCTCATCAAATGGCCGTTTAGATATATGGTGGAATTCTCGTTCAGATTTTAATGCTAATGGCGAAAAGGCCGTATTTGCCGAAGTCACTTATGATTTAAGTGATGTATCTAATTATTTCGCCGGTTGGAAAACGGGTGCTTCTTATGCTTATGGTTGGGATGCAAAGCCAAATTCTACAGCAAAAAATCAAAAACAACGCTTAATTGAATCTGCTTATAATTTTGATTTAAGTTATAGCAGACAAAATGGTTTAGCAAAAGATACTTCATTCCAACTACATTATACCAAATATAATAATCACTCAAATAGTATACCAAGCTGGGGAGGAGGATACGGCAATATCTTCCAAGATGAGCGTGATATCAAGTTTATTGTGACTATTCCATTCACTGTATTTAATGCTAAACAAAAATAGGTAAAATTTTATGAAAAAGATTAAAACAGCAATATTAGCCACTTCAATCGCCTCTTTGTTAAATGTTTGTGCCGTTCAAGCTGTTTCAGCTTCTCAACAAATTGTTGATGTGATGAGTTCACAACTCAATGTTCAATATCAGGTAATCGATAATCAAGCAGGGGCACATGGTATAAATTGCTCGGCTTTAGGTGCCGATTGGGCTGCTTGTAACAAAATGATGATTTCACTAAAGAATAATGGCCCAGAAATTAAAGATAAAGATTGGGCTATTTATTTTAATAATATTCGCATGATTTTAGCAATAAACAATGATCAGTTTAAAATTACTCATATTACAGGCGATCTTCATAAAATTGAACCAACAGAAAAATTCACATCGATTCCTGCTAATTCCACGATTAATATTCCCATTATTGGCGAATATTGGGTTGTGAGTGAAAGCGATGCAATGCCTCGTTGGTATGTGACATCAAGTAATGCTAAACCCAAAATAATTGCTAATACAAATACAGATTCCGATGACTTATCGGCATTTGTAGCTCCAATTACACAGCAGTGGAAAAGGACCGCCGACGATCACAATACAATAATGAATCCAGTTAACCGTTTTCAATATAACTTGGATATTAAAACATTATCGGCTGAATCGCTACGTGGGCAAATTTTACCAACACCAACTAGAATCACATTAAATAAACAAGATATATCTATTGGTCAGCAAGGCGTTAATTTAATTCTTGATGGTTTAAATCAAGACAGTTTAGCTATTTTAAAGGCAGAATTTAACGCACTAAATATTCCTGTAACGGAAAATGGATACAAGATAAAAGCAATCATTGATCCTAAACAATTCAAGCAAGGGCAATTAGAAGCGTATCAATTAGATATTAAAAATGATGAAACGCTAATATCAGCTTATGACCAAAGAGGGATATTTTATGCTGTGCAATCTATTTTATCGTTGATTCCTGTAAACGATATCAAAACCATTCCATCACTTAATGCTTTTGATTCGCCACGTTTTGCCTATCGAGGCATTATGCTCGATATTGGTCGTAATTTTAAAACTAAAGAATCAATCATGCGCTTATTAGATCAAATGGCAAAATATAAAATGAATAAATTTCATTTTCATTTAAGTGATGATGAGGGGTGGCGTATTGAAATTCCTGGATTACCCGAGCTAACCGAAATCGGCAGTAAACGTTGTCATGATCTTAATGAACAGCAATGTTTATTGCCACAACTCGGTTCCGGTCCTGAAAACAATACCACCGGATCTGGTTTTTTAAGCCGTCAAGACTATATTGATATTGTTAAATATGCTAAAGCTCGTTTTATCGAGGTTATACCAGAAATTGACATGCCAGCTCATGCACGGGCTGCCATTGTGTCTATGGAGGCACGTTATAAACGTTTAATGGCAGAAGGAAAAGAAGCACAAGCCAATGAGTTTCGACTAGTTGATCCAACCGATACGTCAAATACCACCACAGTACAATTTTATAACCGTTTAAGCTATTTAAATCCTTGTCTTGATTCATCGAAACGTTTCGTAAATAAAATTATTGATGAGATCGCAAAAATGCATGTTGAGGCCGATCAACCGCTTAGAACTTGGCATTTTGGTGGCGATGAAGCAAAAAATATTCGCTTAGGCGCTGGGTATCAAGATATAAAAGCCAAAGATAAAACGGATGCTAAAGGCACAATAGATCAAAGTCAAGAAGATTACCCTTGGGCTAAATCACAAGCTTGCCAAACAATGGTAAATAATGGCATTGTTAACGATATTGAACACCTTCCTAGTTATTTTGCTCAAGAAGTTAGCTCAATAATTAAAAATCATGGTATAAACCATATGCAAGCTTGGCAAGATGGCATGAAGCACGCGACTAATGCAAAATCGTTTGCGGTAGATAAAGTTACGGTCAATTTTTGGGATACATTATATTGGGGCGGCTTTGACTCTGTGAACGAGTGGGCAAATAAAGGCTATAAAGTCATAATATCTAACCCTGATTATGTTTATTTAGATATGCCTTATGAAGTCAACCCAAAAGAAAGCGGTTATTATTGGGCAACGCGTTTTAATGATGAAAGAAAGATATTTAGTTTTGCGCCAAATAATTTACCACAAAATGCAGAAACATCTGTTGATCGCGATGGTAACCCATTTACAGCTAAAGGTACAATGAATTGGTCTGGCGCTTATGGGCTATCTGCTCAGATTTGGACCGAAGATATTCGTACCGATAAAAAAATGGAATACATGACTTTTCCCCGTTTGTTAGCCGTAGCTGAACGAGCTTGGCATCAAGCTGATTGGGAAATTGACTACCAGAAAGGTCGTGAATTTTCTCAAGCAACCACGCATTATGTTAATCAACAAAAATTACTAAATGATTGGACTCGATTTGCTAATTTAGTTGGGCAACGTGAGTTGCAAAAACTTGATTTAGCCAATATCAATTATCGCTTGCCTATACCGGGTGCTAAAATTGAAAATAATAAATTAATAGCAAATATTGTTTTTCCTGGCTTAACTATTGAATATTCAACCAACCAAGGAAAACAATGGCATCGTTATAATGAGCCAGTTAATATTAAAAAGGGTGAAACCGTTTGTGTGCGAAGTGTATCGCCAAATCAAAAAAGAACCAGTCGTATAGAGAAAGTAAAATAAGTTATGCTAGTCAACTACTGTTATCCGTTGTTTGATGGATAACAGTAGGTATTTAAAAAGATATGGATGATGTTTAGTGCACGGTTTCTATAAACTCAGCATCATCAAAATCGTCATCGTTGCCATCTTCAAAATACGTGCCCCAGCCATCATAATTGACGCCAAACTGGGCGGTAAGGTTGATTATTTCAGCAATTTGCGCATTGATTAATTCAGCATTAAGCGGGCTTTCGGCAATAATATCAAAACCAATAACAACGTTGCCTGCATCATCTACATCTTCATCAGGATCGGTTGCCTCATAACCCAATTTATAGGCTTCTACTGCTACTTTTTCTAATTTATCAAAATCTTGCGATGAAACATGGTGTTCAATAATATAAAGCGCATGAGGATCGCTACCATCTTCTAATAGTTCTTCAATAATAGCGTTAGTATCTTGCTGAGCAAGAATAATTTGATCTTTCATAATATACCTTTTCGTGGTCATGCAATTTGTGTGGTATATTACACGTTTCAAAATAATTTTCGAGAAAAAAGTGATTGTTGATTTACATTCTCATACCACTGCATCAGATGGTGTTTTAACGCCAAGCCAACTTATCAAAAGAGCGGTGGATAATCAAATCGCTCTTTTGGCTATTACTGATCATGATACCGTTAAAGGTTTACCTGAAGCGCAAAAAGTGATAGCTAATGAAAATTTACCCGTTAAATTAGTGTCTGGCGTTGAAATATCAACAGCGTGGAAAAACAGCGAAATTCATATTGTAGGGTTGAATATTGATATTGAAAATCCACAGTTATTGGCATTGCTATCTTCACAAGAACAAGGACGCATTAATCGAGCGTTAGCCATAAGTGATAAACTAGCTAAAGTCAGTATAGAAAATGCTTATCAACAAGCACAACACTTTGCTAAAGGTGATATTGTTTCACGTGCCCATTTTGCAAGATTTTTAGTTGCTAACGGTTATGTTAAGGATATCAAAAGAGCATTTAAAAAGTATTTAGGCAAAGGAGGGTATGCTTATGTGCCAGCAACATGGTGTTGCATTGCTGATGCGGTTAATGCTATTCGAGCCGCAGGTGGACAAGCGGTACTTGCTCACCCAAGTCGTTACGATCTAACCTTAACTAAATTGAAGCTATTAGTCAGTGAGTTTAAAGTTTGTGGTGGTGTGGCAATTGAAGTTTCGCAAAGCCGGCAAACGCAAGATGATTTAACTCGATTAGCTAAATTAGCCAATGAATTTGACCTGTTGGCATCACAAGGTTCGGATTTTCATGGCGTTGATACCTATTTAGATTTAGGTAAAACAACACCATTGCCTGATAGCGTTACACCAATTTGGCATAATTGGCAACGCTAATAATAACGGGTTAAAAAGGTTTGATATTTACGTTCCATCAAATACTTGATGGTATGATCTTCAACATTAAAATTATATTGATATAGAACAATTATGAGCCAAACTTTTTATATTCACCCTGATAACCCCCAAAAACGGCTATTAGAGCAAGTTGTTAATATATTAAATGATGGTGGTGTTATCGCTTTTCCAACCGATTCGGGTTATTCACTAGGGTGCTTGCTTGATAATAAACAAGGTGTTGATCGTATTTGTCAAATCCGCCAACTTGATAAGCGTCATCATTTTACGTTAATGTGCAGTGACCTTTCTGAACTGTCTTGTTATGCTTATGTGGATAATACCACTTTTCGGTTATTAAAAAATAATACACCAGGAAAATATGTCTTTATTTTACAAGCTAGCAAAGAAGTACCACGCCGATTATTGAATGAAAAGCGTAAAACAATAGGATTACGAATTCCAGATGATAAAATTGATTTAGCACTACTTGAATTATTAGGACAGCCATTAATGACCACCACGCTGATTTTACCTAATGATGATCAGGCACAATCAGATCCCGACGAGATAGAAGATAAAATAGGCCATCAGCTCGATGCAATTGTACATGGCGGTTATATTAGCCAGCAACCAACCAGCGTAATTGACTTAACTAATGACTATCCCGAAATTATTCGTAAAGGAAGTGGTGACACTAAACCATTTGAATAAGCAACCATTTTTTATTGCTGATATTTCGACAATAGTGTGAATAGATAAAATGATACCTGAGAAGGTAACAGCGAGGATAATATGAAACATAGCAGATCTACATTTTCACAAGTTAGTAAAAAAAATAATAAAATTAATGAAAAAGATAATCAATCCAATAAAAAAACGAAAGCGTTTTGCCCAGCAAGCGTAGCTCGTAAAAATTTGCCACCTGATAATACTGAAAAACTACAAAAGGTATTAGCTAATTTAGGAAATGGATCGCGCCGTGAAATTGAGGCAATGATTGCAGCAGGTAAAATCAGTGTGGATGGTAAAATTGCTACGTTAGGCGATCGCGTTGATGTTAATGCTAATCCTAAAATACGTATTAATGGGTATCTGGTTCAGCTTAGAAGTAAAGAAAAAGAAGTTTGCCGAGTCCTTGCTTATTATAAACCAGAAGGTGAAATCTGTTCACGTAACGATCCACAGGGGCGAGCAACGGTTTTTGAACGGTTGCCTCGCTTAAAAAATGCTCGCTGGATTAATATTGGTAGACTTGATATCAATACTTCTGGCTTACTATTATTTACCACTGATGGTGAACTGGCTAATCGGTTAATGCATCCACGGCATGAAATTGAGCGTGAGTATGCCGTTCGTGTATTTGGTAATGTGACTGATCAACAGATTAACCAACTTCGTAAAGGGGTACAACTCGAAGATGGTCCAGCTTCATTTCAATCAATTAAAGCACAAGGTGGTGATGGACTTAACCAATGGTTTAATGTGGTTATCACTGAAGGTCGCAATCGAGAAGTTCGCAGAATGTGGGAAGCTATTGAAGTACAAGTTAGCCGATTGCTGCGTATTCGTTATGGCAATATCACTTTACCTAAAGGGCTGTCACGTGGAACGTGGATGGAATTAGGTATCGACTCTGTGAATTATCTACGTGAACTTGTTGGATTACCGCCAGAAACCAAAAGCTTTACAACGGGATCATCGTCAGACAAACGTATAATAAGACCTAAGCGGGTTAAATTGACCAATTTGTCTAGAGCATCCCACGCGCCTCGTCAAGCGACAGCTAAAAAGCCAACTAGAAAATAGCATGTTATAACTCTCAATAAAGTTCATTTTATTGAGAGTATTGTCTGATCACTTTATCTTACCTTTTATATTCTCTAAAAATAAATATATTGATATTTTTTGAATAGAGACTATTTTTGTTCGCTTTTTTAGCAAAAATAGTTAATAAATTATTTAAAATTTTTTATACACTAATTTGCACTAATTAGTCGCAGATCAATTAGTTAAAAATAATAAAATGATTTTACCTGCAATGAATTGATAATTTAATTAAATCTATTTAAAGGAAATATTATGCGGATAGCCATAACAATTTTTTTTCTTTTTCTTTTATCTGCTTGTCATGCTCGAACGGCTGATCAAGCATATAAAGAAGGAAAGTATTTGGAAAGTATCAGTTTATTAACTGCCAGTATTGATGAAAAAGGGCAAGCGAAATTTGATAAAGGTAGAGCTGAAAAGTTACGCACTATAGTAAGTAATGTTATGGCTCATTATGAGGCGGATTTGGCTCACACAGCAAATACAGATTATCAACATCGTATTGACGCTTATCAAAGCTTACTTAAAATGAAAATGATGTTGAGCGATCGTTTTTATAGCCAAACTGTCAGCTTTTTTAATGATAAATACGATATCAAAAAGTTAGAAGAAACAATTGCTAAACAATATTATGATTATGGTAACTCTATAACTGGAACAGACAGCGAAAGTTACAGAAAAAGAGCTGATTTATATCAAAAAGGATTTGAGCAATATAACTATAAAAATATTGAAAGCTTATACAAAAATGCAAAAACAAAATATATGCAACTTGCAGCTAAAGATTATTATAATCAAGGCAAAATGTTAGAGCAGCAAGGTAACTATAAAGCTGCAGCAGAGGCATTTAATAATGCTTCAGAGGTATACCAACCGCTTGGGAAATACAAAGATAGTGGCAAGCTTGCTGTCGATAATGATCGAAAACACTGTGCACAAGAAGCAGAAAAATATTACCAGCAGGCACAACAACTTGCAAATACCGCAACGCACCGTTACGAATTTCGCGAAGTAGCCAAATACTATGCCTGGGCAGCTTCAGCTTACAGACAATACGGAGCTTATCGTGATGCAACTTTTCAATCTGACAAATATACAAACAAAGGAATAGTTAGAGTTTATTATAATTCTACAGAATTACGCTCTTATGTAAGAGATATTTTGCATAAAGATTTTATTCAATTTGTTATTTACAATCCGAGTGAAGCTGATGTTATCATGCGTATAAAAAGTAATGTTGAATTTTCAGACCTTGGACAATCAGTTAACAATCAAACTAAAACTGAAAAAGTATTTGATAAATTTATTGAAATGGTTGACGATAACGGTAATAAAAATCAAGTCAAAACCTACAAAGATCAGCAATATAATTTACAAACGGTGACCCACAGCAATAAATTAACATTGACTACTGAAATTGAAGCTCATGGTGCGTATAGTTACAGCCGATCTTTTAATATTGAGCAGACATCTGCAAAATATGATTATATTTATTCTGGTAACGTGCCATCAAATTTACATAATTACAGTGAAGGCACTTTACAAAGTAGAGAAAGATTGCTTGAACTAGCTCAAAAACAACAATTAAACGAAGTAAAATTAAGGCTAGAAGACATTATTAGGGATCTTTCATATCTATAGTTAATGTTAATGTGTATTTAAAATTCAGAGTATTCAATATGTTGTGTCAGTTTATTTTTATTTAATCTGACACGCCTTACATGAAAAGGGTTATCTCTGAGTTTAACATTGCACTTCGTGTTTTAATCCAAGTGTTTTAAAATAAATTAACAAGTTTAAGGAATATTTATTATGAAAAGAAGAAAAAATGCTCCATTTGTATTGATATATGATTCTGACGGTATGTTATGGCATTGCATAATGCAATAATATGATTTTGTTACTAATTTAGGTATAAAATCAAAATTATTTTGGCAGGAAGCTAATAAGATAGCAGAAGAAAAAAGCTGACGAGATCCTTGCACATATGCACTTAATGATTGAAAAGGCAAAGTAAAAAATTTGAATCAGTAAAAAATATTTTGAATCTTATGATAGCAATATTAGATTTATTGATGGCATAGATACATGGTTTGATCGGATAAATATGGAAAAACAAAAAATTTTGAGTATGTATGCGCTGGGTATGAGTTATAAAGACATCAGCCAGAATATTGTATTTATCTAAAAACGAATGAATTAATTTTTGGTTATCTGTTTTGACCGATTTGCAAAACAGAGTATTAAATGACATATTAATTTATCATTTCTTGATGAGTTAATGAATTAATGCATAGCATATTTGTAAACCTTATTTTTGGAATAATACAATGGATATAAATGAAATATTAGAACAACATAGGATTTATCTTAATAGCTTTGGCAAAACTGGTAAAATAGCTAATTTGAAAGGTGCCGATTTGAGATGTGCTAATTTGCATGGTACTAATTTACGGGGGGCTGATTTGAGCGATACCGATTTGAGGTGTTCTGATTTACGCAATATTGATTGGGCTAATGTCAATTTATGTGGCGCGAATTTGCAGAATGCCGATATGTGTGGCGCGAATTTGCTTAATGCTGGATTGTGTGATGCTAATTTACGTGGGGTCAACTTGTGTAATGCCGATTTGCGATCTGTTGATTTGTATAATGCTGATTTAAGTTGTTCTAATTTGAATAATGCTAATTTGTTTAAAGCTAATTTTGGTGACACTAATTTACGTAATGCTGATTTGCGTGGAGCTAATCTATGTTATACGGATTTGCGTGATGTTGATTTACGTGGGGCGGATTTGCATAATATTGATTTGAGCAACACGGATTTGCGTAATACTGATCTACCGGAATAGACATTCATAATCATAGGTAAAAAAATATTTGTTGGTTAAGTCGTAAAACTTTGTTGTTTAGGAAGAAGATTTAAGCACCAAATCGTTTGAAGCCAGTTAGTCATAATAGTGAATTGCTCAATCATTAATTTTTGGGATGATAAAATGGATATTAACAAAATTTTAGAACAAAACAAAATCTTCTTTGATAGTGGTGGGAGAATAGGCAAAAGAGCTAATTTATGTGAAGCTGATTTAAGCAGTCTTAATTTACGTGGACTTGATTTAAGCAGTCTTAATTTACGTGGTGCGACTTTGTGTGGCGCTGATTTGCGTGGTGCCGACTTAAGTCACGCTAAACTAATTAATGCTGATTTGCGCAATGCCGATTTACGTCATGCAAATTTGTATCGCTCTGATTTAAGTAGCGCTAATTTGTCTGATGCGGATTTACGTGGTACAAATTTATATGGTGCTAATTTGAGGGGGGCCAATTTGCGAAATGCTGATTTGCGCGATGCTAATTTACGTGAAGCTAATTTGCATGATGTGGATTTACGTAGTTCTCATTTGAGTGGAGCTGATCTGTATTGTGTTGATTTGAGTACTGTTAATTTGCGTAATACTGATTTACGCGGCGTTGATTTGAGCAGTGCTGAATTACCCGAATCAACATTCATAATCGTAGGTGAAAAATATTTTATATCAATTAGTCATGGTGAATATGTTCAAGTTGGTTGTCAACTACATACAATAGCTAAGTGGCGCCAATTTACGAAACAAGAAATAGCTAACTTGGGAGGGGATTCAATATTAGAATTTCACCATAGACTGATGAAAATCATTGATTTTTATTGTAAAGATGGTGAATGTATAGAATAATAAAACACAAATTTTTATTTTTGCAGGGCTATATAAACAACTTTTGCACCAAACCCTGCATGATATATTTGAATGTTATTTTAATTAACATGTGTAAAATATATTTGTTTCATCTTAATCTCATAGTTACGTAAAGAATATTACAAATCATCTGATAAAATAGGTGCTAAATTAGTGTAGCCTATCTCAATCCACTTTATTACTTACTCAAGCCCAAGCACCATTCTTCCATTTTTTGTCGCTACATTAATCACATTATCTAAATCAGTATAGCGGCATCCTGTTACTAACAGCTTAAGCTCTTCCCACATATTCCCCGTTGAAAATGGCAACATATAATCGCTGACGTTATCTGTACCGATTGCAACAGGAATACCTGCTGTGGCAAGTTCATCAACTGGGGTGAGTGAGTTACGAGTAGGGCCTTGTTCTTCACGGCGTGGGCTATCGATCCAAGCAAATGGGCAGGCAATGACCATCATTTTTGCTTCTTTCATTTTTTTATAGAGTTTTTGGCGATATTCTAAACTGTGGGCTGTGATCGAAATACTATGAATGGCAACAACGCGACCATGCATACCATGTTCAAGGGTTTTATCGGTAAGTTGTTCCGTTTCGATCTCATCTTGAGAATTAAACTGGTCAACATGTACGTGCACCATTTTGCCTAATGATTTACCCGTTTGCATTAACACATCAAGATGTTTCAGTCCCATTCCTTCACCATGATCGCGTTCATCACGACGAGGTAAACCGCCAATAATATCAACTAAATCAGCGCCTTTATCGAACCAATAACGAGCCTCTTTATCGATAACGCCTTTAAGTGTTTGATTGACTAATTTTATGGTGATGTCATTTTTATAGGTTTCGCGTGCTCTTAACGCCCCTTTAATTGCCCGTTCTTGAGCAATAGGGTCAATATCAACAAATGATCCCATTGCACTCACCCCTTGCTCAATCATCCGTTCAACCGCCATACTAAAATGGCGATAGTAATCATCTTCGCTCATTGATGCTTTGACTTTATCTAATGTATCCCATTTTTCAATTAAGGTCTGTTTTTGATAGACATCAAAACTATCAACTGAAATAGTAAAAGCACGATCGGCATGCATATGAGCATTAACCCATCCGCCATTTTGTTTAATTTTATTCATTAAATAGGCTTTTAAACTTTGGTCTCTTGTGGTTAACAACATTTTTTTATGCTCAATCATAATTAGCCTCTATAATTCAATTGCTTTAAATAGGAGTGAAATAATTGTATGGAATAGGTAAAAAAAATCCCCCAAAAAGGAGGATAATATGTAATACCAATAAATTGAGTGATTAAAATGATTGATTTACTAATGCTCATTACACTCACGCCTTATCAATTAAAAATTGAAGAAATTCTAATCAAAATAAACGTAATAGCAAGCACTATCATTTACAAAATATCTAAATAAATGAAAATGTTATAGTATTATTTTTTAGATTATTTACTTGCAAAGTGAAATTTTAACTACGCTAATAACCAATAAGATTTAAGCATAAAATTCTAACTAATTATTTAATAATGATAATTTATTGTCAAAAAAATGAGATTAATTATGTATTGTTATGTTTTAGACTATTTGTCATATAAGCTGATTTTAGCGCAAATGGTGTGTCCATACTTTTTTGACACAAATTTAGTCTTCACCGCTTTAAATGTCGCATCAGCAATCGCATTATCATAGGGTCATCCCTTATGACTTAATGACCGCTGAATGCTAAATTCCTTTAAACATTCATCAAATAAATGATTTCAAACTCTTTCTCAATTAACATTGTCGTATTCGTCGTACTAGTATAGTAAAAAATAACTTTTGGATATACTAAAAGGTTATTGTGTTATTTTTATAATAATTGTTCAGAAAAAATATTGATTTTATTTGATTTTTTAATAGGTGATAAAATTACAGAGTAAATAAGGAAAATCCTCGCTGTTTTAAAACGGGGATTTTATAATTACCACCACTTAGGATAATTGGTAAATTGTGATTTAACATAATTCAATGTATCTTCTGAAATAATGGTTTGATAACTTGACTGCACAATATCCTTAAATATTCCCTGACGAGTCACAGACCATGAATATTTAATGTTTTTTTCATCTTTTTCTATTTTTATAGAAAACATTTCATTCATATCATACAAAGTAGCTGTTTTTTTTAATGTAACCAGATCGTTAACAAAATTATCCCAAATTAAACAACTAATCCATATTTCACCACTATAGTTAAGAGAGTTCGAAAATTGTTCTACATTTGCTATAAAAATAAATTTAATAGAAGGTACTGTAACTATCCCCCTAAAATAGTACAGCAAAAAAGTAGAAAATTCTCTATGATAAAAGTAAAAGAGGATTCAATTATGAAAAAAATGACTGAACATCAAATCGTAGCTATTTTAAAAGAAGCAGAAGCGGGTATTCCCGTTAAAGAACTGTGCCGTAAATAGAGCATGGGTAATTCAACTTTCTATAAATGGCGAGAAAAATACGGCGGTATGGAAACTTCAGACATCAAACGTCTAAAAGAACTCGAAGCGGAAAACCGCAAGCTTAAGCAGATGTTTGCCGAACTGAGCTTAAAATCCCAGCTTCAGGAAGAAATCATAAAAAAGCTTTAGTGCCCACAAAGGCACGTAAAACGTGGGCACAGCAACAACAACAAAATCATTCGGTTACTATTGTTATGAGTTGTGCTATTGTTGGTTTAAGCCGTTGTGCTTACTATTATCAATCTAAGTTACAGGATGATTCGGTGATTGTTTCGGTGTTGAATGCTATCACAGACTGGCATTTACGCTGGGGCTTTCCTAAATGTTTTCATCGTATCAGAAAGCTCGGCTATCAATGGAATCATAAACGGGTATATCGGGTGTATTGTGAATTAAAGCTTAATCTCAGGGTAAAGCGTAAAAAACGCATTCCTCCACGATGCCCAGAAAGGTTATTAGTCCCCAATAAACAAGGTGAATGTTGGTCAATGGATTTTATGAGTGACAGTAGCCGTAATCAACGTCGCTTTAGAACATTCAATGTCATCGATGACTTTAATCGTGAGGCGTTAGGGATTGATATTGCAGTAAGCTTACCAGCAGGAAGGATTACCCGTTACTTAGATAAACTGGCCGAATATCATGGGTATCCATTAAAATACGGGTCGATAATGGGCCAGAATTTACAGGAAAAACCTTTATAAACTGAGCTAAATCACATGATATAACCATTGATTATATCCAGCCCGGTAGCCCTTATCAAAATGGCTATATTGAACGATTTAATCGTACCTATCGTACTGAAGTACTCGATTTATATCTTTTTAACAACTTAGCGCAAGCAAGGAGAATAACTGAAGAATGGTTAACGATTTATAACACCGAAAGACCGTATGAGGCATTAAATAACATGACACCGATTGAGTATAAAACACTAAAACAAGCAGCATGATTTTCTACGTGAGTTGTGTACTAAGTTTGGGGTATTTACAAGTGTAGATTTTTTCTGATTGTATTTTAGATAAACTCATTTTACAAATTCGTTAGTAATAGATTCAAATTTAATTGATAACTCATTATTAAATATTAATTTATAGATTTCGCATTGTAAGTTGAAAGTGTAAATACCCCAGGTTCATTAAAATTAGTTGATCGAAAAGATCACAATAAATATCATAAAATATATCACCCAGATGGTTCGGGGGGTCGCAAAAAATGAGGCGGTGGTACAATTTGTCGTAAATAATAATTGGAGATTATGAATGAAAATTATCGAAGGTATCAATGGACTATTAACTATTTATAAAGATCGTCCTGAATTATGGTATTTTTTATTTACAAATATTAAGATAGGTAATAAAAAAAAGGATATAAGAGAAGGTACTTTTTACCTTCCTGAAACTGATGATGATGATGATGAAATGGGTGAGCTGTGTGATAAGTACCCTGATAAATATCGAGATTGGTTGGAATATCAAACTTTTTTAGATATTATTGACAATAAATTAGATCATCATCCTAATGCTACAAAAGAAGATTTATTAGATGCTATTATTTACTACCTTGAAAATGATGATTTTTTAGATTAATAATACTGGAAAGGTCTTTTTTTGACTTTTCCAGTATTAATCATAAATCTGTAATAGTAAGATTTACCGTTGTCAATCGCATTAATGCAGCCTATTTAAAGCAGTTTTTATTGCTAAAGAGAGATTATGAAGAAACTTTTAGAATTACTAAATAAAAAAGGTATAAAGTATCTCATTCAAGACAATAAAATCACTATTGATGGTAATTTAAATTTAAGAAACAGAGGAATTAAAGCATTACCTGAGAACTTATCTATTAACGGTGATTTGATTTTAACTCATACAAAAATTGAAGCACTACCTAAAAATTTTTCTGTTAGTGGTGATTTAGATTTAAGAAATACAGAAATCAAAACTATACCTGAAAAGGTATTTATTGGAGGTTATTTATATTTAACAAATACGGAAATCAAAGCATTACCTAAAAATTTTTCTATTAGTGGCAGTCTAAATTTAGCGAATACAGAAATAACAGCACTACCAGAAAGCCTATTTGTTAAAGGTGATCTAAATTTAACAATGACAAAAATCAAAGTATTACCTAAAAATTTTTTATTGGAGGTAGTTTATATTTAGGGTTTACTGAAATAGAAGCGTTACCTGAAAATTTATCGATTGGAGGTAAATTAAATATAGAATCAACAAGTATTCGAGAATTACCTGACAATTTATCTGTTGGCACCGGTTTATATTTAGATATAGATAAAATACAAAATATAGCTTATTGCAAAAACTGCGAAGATAACTCACAAACTATTTTTGCTTGTTGGGTTAATAATGGATTCGCTATTCAAATGAATGACTTTTTTGGCACATTTCAAGAGTTTGAAAAAATAGTTGATGAGAAGTATTCAGGAAAAATTGCTATAGAATACAAAAAATTGGCAGACACATGTATAAAAGAGTTAACCGAAAAATTAAAAATATTGTAGTCTTTATTTGGTAAGGCTGATTAAAAGAGCAAACATTTCTCGGAAGAACGCAAATAAAATTTAGATTATGAACTACTCGACAACGTCAGCAATATACACTTTGCTGCCGGCAGCAGTGCCGAAATCATCCACCGTTTCAAACGCGATGCCATCGGCCGCCTGATCGGCAAATACACCACCGACGGCACCACCGCCTACCAGTACGACAAAGCCGACAACCTTATCAAAGTCGGCTACAAAAAAGCCGGCCTGCCCGCAGAAGCAGAACCCGACCTCATCGCCTTCAGCTACGATCTGCTGAGTAACCTGCTGAGCGAAACCACCGCACAGGGTACCCTCAGCCACCAGTACGACCCACTGGGCAACCGCATCGCCACCACCCTGCCGGATGGGCGCACCATCAACAGCCTGTATTACGGTTCCGGCCACCTGCACCAGATAAATATCGATGGCGATGGCGATGGCAACATCATCAGCGACATCGAACGCGGCAAGTTGCACCGCGAAGTATTACGCACTCAGGGACGGCTGAACACCCAGTTCAAATACGACCGTAACAGCCGCCTGCAACACAAACAGATATGGCGCAATCAGAATCCGATTCTGCCCGATATCCTCATCGAACACAGCTACCAGTACGACAACCTCGACCGGCTGGTAAGCAAAAAACACAGCAAACACGGACAGACCGATTACTACTATGATCGCACCGGCAGAATCGAAGGCTGCCGCAACCAGAGATACTGGGAAACCCTGCAATACGATGCCGCCGCCAACCTGTTAGACCACAGACGGCCAATAGAATTAGACCCCAGCAATCAGAATGTCATCCGCTGTAACCAGCTGCTGCATTTCAGAGAACACCGCTACCGCTACGACGAGCACGGCCGAACCCAGACCAAACAGACCATCGGTGCTATCCAGCACTACCACTACGACGCCGAGCACCGCCTGAGCGAAGTACGCATCGAACAAACAGACCGCAGCCTGTATATCTATACCGACCAGAACAGCTACGAACCACTGGCACGAATAGATAAAAGAGGTAATGACCCTGAAAAAGTCATGTACTTCCACACTGATCTGAACGGTGCACCAGAAGAGTTTACCACTGCAAACAGTGACATCGTCTGGGAATGCAGCTTTCAGTTATGGGGGAAACGGATTCATGAAATCGAACACGAACCCATAGAGCAAAACCTCAGATATCAGGGATAGTATTTAGGTAGAGAAACCAGCTTGCATTACAATACTTTCAGGTATTATGATCCGGATATAGGCCACTTTACCTAGCCAGATCCGATAGGATTGCTAGGTGGGTTTAATCTGTATCAGTATGCGCCTAATGGGTTAACTTGGGTTGATCCATGGAGGCTAGCATTACAAGGAATAGATTTTACAGATTCTCCAGATTATGCCCTGTAAAAGAAGGTCAAAAAAATATTGTTCAAATCACAATGCAAGGGACTAGGTCTAGAGATTTTGCTGCTGCATTTAAAGCGGCTGGAATCAAAAAGAAAGATGCCGTAGGATATACTTGGCATCATGTTGACGATTTTGATCCGAAAACTGGTAAAACTACTATGCAATTAATTAAAACGGAAACTCATGAAGCAATTCGTCATAAAGGTTCAGTTTCTCAATTTGGTGCACATTCGGGCACTAAATATGGCTCACCACAAGCAGTAGACTATTCATATACACAAGGGTGGTTAACAGGTAGAGTACCGAAGAGACTAAAAGAGCTAATAAGTAAATTTTGTTAATTAAAGACGCAATATAATTTGGGAATTAATATGATTAATATAGATAACTTTTATGACTGCGAAAAAAAGCTGACTGATAAAGATTTAAATGCTTGTGAAAAGAGGTTAGGTATCACAATTCCAGATTCTTTAAGACAGTTTTATCTTAATTGTAATGGAGGAATGGTATATAAAGATATTTGGAAAACAACTGTTCCTCCATACAAACTTAAAGTTTTTAATTTTATTCCTATAAAATATAATAAAGCATTTAGGAATGACCCAGATTTTATCATGGAAGGTATTGCTTTCAAACATTGGAATAATAAAAAGTTACCTAAGGAGCTGTTACCTTTTGCTCGCGATTTAAGTAATGGTTTTTTGTGTATGAATATTAATACTGGTGCGATATATCAATATCTCAGATTAGAATGGGATGACACCCTAAATACAGAGCAAAATTTTAAAAAAAATAGTATCTATTTATCTGATTCATTGGAAAATTTCTTAAATGCTTTAATTTGTGATGAAGATCAAGACAAAGTAGAAACCATTGAAGATGAAGATATTAAACCAAGAACAAGCAACAAATTCTACAATTCTCAACAAGCAATTAATACCACTGACCTAAATGAGGTTGAAAAACTTTTAAAGATAAAAATTCCTGTTCAACTAAGACAATTCCTGTTACAACACAATGGAGGAATGCCAGAGAATAATGCTTGTCTGGATCCTGAAAGTGAATTTGAATGGGTTGCAATTCATGAACTAATACCCGTTAAATACTATAAAAAGTTTAATAATGACAAGAACTATTTAATGCCTTCCAAAGCAGAAAATTTATGGAGTAGAAAGTTATTACCGGAAACTTTTTTACCTTTTGCGATTGATGCGGGTGGTAATTATTTCTGCATCGATATTAATAATGGGAAAATATACTACTATACTCTTGACACATGGTCTGATAATTTATCTTTAACGGATAATCAAGATAAGAGTACTCTTTTTCTATGCAATAGTTTTAATGAATTTATTTCTAAATTAGTGTGTGAAGATGATATAAATGATTTATATGGTTTATAAATAATAACCGTAAGGTTAACCGCATCCCTGTTGGTATTGAAAACAATATTTATACAGGGAAACCAGCTTATATTACAATACTTTCGGGTACTATGATCCGGATATTGGTCGTTTTACCCAGCTAGACCCGATAGGATTGCTAGGTGGGTTTAATCTGTATCAGTATGCGCCTAATGGGTTAACTTGGATTGATCCGTGGAGATGGATTTGTGAAGTAAAAGGTAAACGAGGAGCACAGGGGCAACCTCTTTCAGCAAAAGCGACAGTTTCAAGAGCTGATATAGGATCAGGCACAGCAACTAACCTTTTTCCAAGCGCATTTGCTCGAAGGTTAGGTAACGCAGATGATGATGCGGGATATATTTTAGCGAAAATATTAGGCGGTTCAGGAGGCATAGATAATGTTTTCTCTCAGTTAAAAGGAATAAATCGTGGTCAATATCGAGCTTTTGAAAAAACAATTAAACAGTATATTCAAGAATATGGAGCTGTGGATATTAAATGGAATTTTATTTATGGCAAAGAAGGCACAAGCCCCCCAAATAGAATACTCAGTTTTCCAAAAGTGGGAAGAATGTATTAAATAATATTTTTAAAAATTAGGTAAACTAAATGAATATTGAAATTGCGAAAAACATATTAAAAGAATTCATTATTGCGATGAATCATTGGGAAATACGTTGCTATCCAAAATTAAAAAGTGATTCTTCAGAAGAAGCTTATTTACAAATGACTAAAGATTTGAATTTTATATTTGATAAATTCTGTACAAAAAAGAACGAAAATATGATCGACAAGCAGCATTATCTTGTGGAAACCCACCAGAGTACTCACCAGATGAAGAAATATTAAAAATAGAAGAACTCAAAGGGAATAAAGTAGTTATTTACACGCAACAACAAAATCGTACAAAAAGTCAATTTCGTTATACCTTGCATTACAAAAAACATGAGTGGCGTATTGATAAAAAAGAGGTATATGATAAGTTTGATAATAATTGGGACAAATATCCATTGTAATAATTACTAGAATTCTATCGTAAATACGATTAAATATCTGGAAAAAGCAAAATAATAGCTAAGCATTAGATATATCAATTACTTTTTAAATTTAAATATTCTAATCCGCTATATAAAATTAAAATTTTGTTTACTGTTCTAAAAAGCTGTCAATTCAAAGCTGTTTATTAATTGAATTATATTGTTATCAACAATTCTATTTATGATTGATTAATTATATTTTAAAAAATCCAATGTGAGGAATTATTTTGTATTTATTTAGGAGTATGACTTAGATAAAACAGAAAGTATTATGGATCTAGCAATGGCTCAAGGGTAGATGCTTTTAACGAATAAGAGCCAGTCAAACTTGAATTAATTAGAAGTGTACTAGCAAAAAATATCTGGGCAAGCAAACACAGAGAAGAATACAGCAACCACAACCTGATCCGCTGTAACTAGCTACTTAAATTCAGAGACCAGAGCTACCGCTACGATGAGTACGGTCGAACCCAGAGCAAACAAACCATCGGCTCTACCCTGTACTACCACTACGACGTCGAACACCGCCTGAACAAAGTACGCATCGAACAATCAGACCGCAGTTAGCGTTACGGCTACATCTACAACGCCCTTGACCGGCGTATCGAAAAACATCAGCTAGACAACGCAGGCAAACCCTGCAACCGTACCCGCTTCCTGTGGGACGGGTTAAGAATGATTCAGGAAACCAGCCCGAATCAGCACAGCAGCCTGTATATCTATACCGACCAGAACAGCTACGAACCACTGGCACGCATAGACAAAAGAGGTAATGATCCTGAAAAAGTCATGTACTTCCACACTGATCTGAATGGGTGTCCGGAAGAGTTGACCGACGAAAACGGTAAAATACTGTGGGAATGCAGCTATCAGTTCTGGGGTAAACGGATTCATGAAATCGAACATCACTCAATAGAGCAAAACCTCAGATATCATGGACAATATTTAGACAGAAAAACCGACTTACATTACAATACCTTCAGGTATTATGATCTTGATATAGGACGCTTTACCTAGCCTGAGCCAATCGGGCTGATTGGTGACTTTAATCTGTATCAGTATGCGCCTAAATGGGTTGACTTGGATTGATCCGTGGGGACTTTCTGCTTATGCGCCGACCCATCATCTTGCCACAAACAAACACTCTTATTGGTCTGATCTATTTAGAGGCCTATTTAAAAAGAATGGGCTGGGTAAGTTTAAGAATGGAAATTGGCGAAAGGATGTTTTTAATGATCCACTAAATAAAATAGATGTTCTAGGACATAAAGGTCTATACCCAGAAGAAATGCATCAAGAAATATATAAACGTTTAAAACAAGCTAGTGATAAAAGTCCAGAAGCATTTAAAGAAGCTTTAGCAGAACTTGGTAAAGAAGCTGTGTCCCCCCAATTCATGGTTAAATAAAATATTAACTAAGAGTGATTAATAAATGAAATACTTTAAACTGAATCCAAATGTTAACAGCAAAAAGTGGCGAGGATGTATTATTCCACGTGATGGGTTGATTGATGATGGAGGTAATGTAATTCCCGTTGATTTTTTGTCTTTAATAAAAATACCTACAAACAAAAAGCTTTTTTAAAAAAAATTAAGGGATGGGTATTTCTCACCAATAAGTACAATTGGAGCTAAATATCTCCTTTTTGATAGTAAAATTAATAAAATAAACAATATATCAGGTAATGGTGTTAAATTAATTCTTATTTCTGATAGTGAGAAGCCAGAAAAAACATATTTAATAATGTACCCTTTTGAATGTGTTGATTGTGTTAACTGGGATTTATCTGAAATAGACTTATGGCCATCAGGCTATGTTCCAAAAGAATGGGAATCAAAACGTGAGCGTTTTTTTCTAAAACCAGCTATCCACGAAAATAAAATTCCTAAACATTTAGATGCATTTTGTTTAAATGAATGGGATGGGGCATTTAATATCATTATTTCAGAAAAACTTAAAAATAAAATATTATCACTTGATTTTGATCATTCATTTTTAGAATTTTATGAGCTAGTTCAAACGTAAATTAAATAGCAAAAATTTGTCTATAACCTTTAATTTTATCGTCATAATACAGACTTACATCCAGCCCGTTCATTATCTTACTTTAGCGTTTGATAATTTGATAGATGGAAAGTAGAAGTAGGGCTATATAGATAGCTACTAGTCCTAATTGATGATTTTGGGCTGTTGATAATATGACATCAATTACTGGTACAGGTGGTGATGCGGCTGATCACGATGCGAATAATAAATTCTTCTAAATAGGTTTAAAACTAGAGTTACTTACGCCCCACTAGGCAACCGCATCGCCACCACCCTGACGGATGGACGCTCCATCAACAGCCTGTATTACGTCTCCAGCCACCTGCACCAGATAAGTATCGATGGCCACATCATCAGCGACATCGAACGCGACAAGCTACACCACGAAGTATCACGCACTCAGGGTCAGGGATGCTTGAACACCGAATTCAAATACGGGACAATATTTAGACAGAGAAACTGGCTTACATTACAATACTTTCAGGTACTATAATCTGGATATAGGTCGCTTTACCCAGCCTGATCCGATAGGTTTAGCTGGCGGCTTTAATCTGTATCAGTATGCGCTTAATGGGTTAACTTGGTCGATCTGTGGGGGGGTAGCTAAATGTCCAATTACCAAAGTCTTCTAAGTTACCCCTAGTGTGGTTAAAAAAGCTTTAAAAGGAGGATGCTATGCAGACAACACAAGGAATCATTTTTCTTCCAGCAGTTCAACGTTATGTGGCTGAAAAAATTGTAGGCGTATTACCACCTAAAACTCAAGGAACACTTGCGCCAAGTAATATTCCAAAGATTAAACCTATGTCTGACACAAAAAATTGATCTTTTTGGCTAGGGAAATTATTAATGATTAAAATTCATTTTGAATCTGGTTGCACGCAAGAATTTGATGTAACAACATTTGAGGGATTCGATTTCAGTAGTTCGATATTACATACCGCTATATTTGCAGGGTATTCTTTGCGTAATGCAAATTTTAAATATGCTAATTTACGTAGTGCAAATTTTTCAGGTTGTATTTTAGATAATACTGATTTTACAAATTCATTATTAATGAATTCAAATTTAATGAATTCATCATTATTAAATGCTGATATGCCTAACTGTAAGTTAAATGGAGCTTTTTTACTAAATGCTAATTTGCAAGGAGTTAATTTATCAGGAGCTGATTTATTTAATGCAAATTTCAACGGAAGTAATTTAAAAGGTGCAAATGTAAATGCAATCAGAATAAATGAGGCTAGTTTTATAGGGGCAATATATGACAAATATACTATTTGGCCAAAATATTTCTCACCGGCAACTAAAAGAGCTATTTTACAACAAATACCATGAGTATTAATTTGCATATTATAGGCCACATCTTAATTTTTTGTGTATTTCTCTTTTACAGATAACCGTTAATTCTGTCACCAAATTCTGTCATAAAGCGGTTCATTATGCTTTCCAGTTGCAAGTCAATATCTGTTTATCTTCTTCATACTAATTTATATTGCTAAATAAATTACTTTCTTTACCAAATCATCAGCCGAGAAGACTTTATACTTTTTTGATGACGTAGCGTATTACGCTGTTAATTTATTCTCTGATATTTTGGTGTAAATTGCTTTACAGATGCCCTGTGGGTAAGCAAAAAAACAAACCGCCATCAGCATCCAACGCTACTACAACGATGCCGCACATCGCCTAAGCGGAGTATGTATAAAACCACTAAACCGCAGCCAGCGTTACGGCTATGCCTACGACGCCTTGGCTGGCGTATCGAAAAACTTCAGCGAGACAACGCAAGCAATCCCTACAATCTCGGTATGTGCCTAATGGGTTGAATTGGATTGATCCTTTAGGAATAAGCGGTGAAAATGTATTTATATATTATACCAATCTAGCAAGATTAGAAGGAATTCAAAATACTGGTATAATAGAAAAGCATGTAAAAGCTAAGGTTTACATGGCTAATATAAAAAAGTCATCAGAATTAGAATATTATCATACAGGTAAAATTAAATTAGAACGCTCTCAAATAATTCATATAGATAAAAACCCTTATGAAAGATTTAATAGCCTAAACTATGATAAAAGACTTAACATGATGCAAAATCAACTAAAAGCTAGAGGTTGTTATTAACATGAGTAATACTACAGAAAAATGTTTAGTTTTAAAACAAAGCGAAATCAACGCATTGAAAAAACTGATTATGTACATTAAATTTTCATGTGAAGAAGCAGAATCGCTATTATATGCAGGTAGCCCACTAATTAACAATATCTTTGATAAATTATTGGAAATTGATGATTTTAAAGCAGAATCTAAATATTTTTATAAACAAGAAAATGTGACTAATGAGCAATTTATCCGTAAAAAAATACAAAAAGATCAGGATGAAACGCTAAACAAAGCAGATGAAAAATTGATATTAGAATTATTTAAAGCATGTTTACATCCTTTCTCTTCAAGTAAAGATGTTTAAATAAAATATCATGTTAGCTGTCACGATTTCCAAAAATAGTACAGCCCAAAAGTAAAAAAATCCTCTGGTTTAATGCTTCAATGGTTAAGAAAATTAATTCGAACATTAAATTTATCAAGATTCTTTAATGAATGCTGACGGTAAATATTAAATACTTCATAATATATAGGCGTACTTAAGTTTTAATATCAACATGCAGATAGTTGGTAAGCTTTGCAATAATCTGCAACAAAAGTCTGAGTCTTACCACTCAGGCTTTTTAATTGAATTAATCTAGCAAACTACTTTAAGAATATAATCATTACAGTGCCTGCAACATAAACAGATACGGCGTAATCAGAATTTCACCTACCCGACATCCTCATCGAACACAGAAACCAATACGGCAACCTCGACCGTCTATTAAGCAAAAACAAAGTAAACACGGGCAAATCGATTACCACTATGATCGCACCGGCAGAATTGAAAGCTACAGTAACCAAAGATACTGAGAAACCCTGCAATATGATGATCCCTCCAACCTGTTAGACCTCAGACGGTCAATAGAAGAACTTTTTAATAGTGGTCAACCAAATACCTTGGCAGAGCACACGAGAATTGATGTAAGTGCTTTGAAAGCAGGTGAAGTTACTCATCAACAAGCAAAAAATCTTGTTGCCCAATCTTTATGGAATGTAAGCTCTCAAGGTGTCACTTCCCCATGAAATATCCCTTGGAATTAAACTGGAGAATATTAATATGTTAGATAAAGAATTACTTGATATTTTTGGTCAAAAGATCATTTGTAGTGTTAGAGATCAAGCCATTTTTGAATTTGAAGCAATGGTTCAAGGTAAAATGAAATCTGAAAATACGGTTAAATTAAATAATGAATTAAAAACATTTGACAAAAACCAGATTGAAATTTTAAAAAAAGTTGTTTTGACTGCTATTGATAGTGTTATTTACAATACATTAAATATGCTAGAACAAAATGAAGAAAATATAAAATTATTAATATCTCAAAATGGTAAAAATGAAAAAAACATTCTTGATATCAGTGATAGTTTATCTGGTGAACTGTTCACAAAAAAAAGGCTGGATAGAAAAATTTAGTAAATATAAATAAGCATTATATATTAGCAATATTTTGTGCTATAGCTATACGATCTAGAGCAAAAGGCAGACTATAAATGGGGTAAAACGAGTCAACTGGCACATAAACTAACAATGGAACAGTACATTTATTATGATAAATAGAGGCGGGAAAATATATCACAGTAGGCTTATTGTAAGACCAAATAATTGTTAGCGACAGTTAGCGTTACGACTACATCTACGATGCCTTAAGCCAGCGTATGGAAAAATATCGGCTAGACAGCGTCCCCTACAACAATACTCGCTTCCTGTAGGACGGCTTAAGCAACATATAGTAAAGACGGCATTCCAGATTTTAGTCCATATAAGGAACAATATGCAAAATCAAACAAGTTTAATGGCAATCGAAAACATGATAATAGGATAGCAAATAAACAAATTGGCTATTCTGGTGACAAGGCCCTTCCTGAAAAGGTTTGGCATCATGTTGATAAAGATTATATGATTATTCTGGATGCAGATTTGCATAACAGTTTTCCTCACACTGGCAGTGCATCCGTTCTTATACATGGTAATATTTAGGAGTTAGAATGTTTAAATCAAAATATAATGTTCCCAAAAACATTGATAAACGCATTTCAAAGTTAAAGTTAAAAATAGATTCAAACAATTCTTATATTGATTTTTTGAAAAAATATAATGTTGTTGTTTTTGATAATGAAGCCAATATTGACTACTGTATTGATTGTGAGGGCGAGTCATTGCCCTTAGAGGTCATTTTGGGTTTTTCAAAGAAAGATAGAGAAGATTTATTGGCTACCAACGATGGCTATTTAAATAGGATACCTGAGGATTATTTTGCCGTAGCAACACTTAATTACGGCGATTTGCTTTGCTTAAGCCCAAATGGTGAAGTCTATTATTGGGATCATGAAGTTAATGATCTCTATTTTGACATGTCTGTAAAAAATGGTTATCTAGAACAAAATACTAATCTGAAGTTTGTTGCAAATTCGTTTGATGCCTTTTTATCAATGATTATTAAAAGTGAAGTTGAGGATGATTATGATCCTGATGAAGATGAATATAATAATCCTAACATTCCTTTCCCAGATGAAGCATTACCGTCAATGCT
>NZ_LZHP01000035.1:0-10936 GCF_001690605.1 Gilliamella sp. Nev6-6
TAGCTTTAGCCTCAGCTTCAGCCTCAGCTCTAACTATAGCTTCATCTTCAGCTATAGCTATATCCATAGCTTTAGCTGAAGTAATAAGTAACCCAGGTAAATAATAAGCATAGGCTGATGGAGTAAATACATATAAAGCATCATCATAGTTTACGTATATATCAAGAGTGATATCTTGCCAATTCTTACCCAAAAATTGTTTTAGCGCTATTTCATCATCAGGCATTATTATTGTTGCAGTTTCAAAACTTAATTCCCACATATCTTTCGGACGCTCTCGCCAAGAAAATGCCTCCGTTATTTTATTGAATAATATTTTTTCATATATAACATCATATTTTTCCTGTTCAGGTGCTATTACCTTTTTCACCATTGAAGTTCCTTTTTTAATTTATCACTAATTTTATAACATCTTTTAATTTCACTATCTATCTGATTGATACTCATCAAAATATTTGGACAGGTTATACTAATTAGTATCCGCTTTATCAGGTTATTGTTACGATAAACAAAAGAACAAAAGAAATCACCGATGACAAATCGCATTTCAAGAAGAAAAAAACGCCGTTTTACTTACCAATTAAAAAAACAAATGGTGATTCTATATCAACATGCTAAAAAATAAACAAATATTATTACTGAATATGACATCACTAAATCCGCATTAGATAAGTGGATAAAGCAATATCAAACCACTGCCTATTGTTTAAACTCTGCGCTAAATTTTTTGATCCATAATATGTTCTCCTATGATTTGTACTATTTTAGGGGGATATTTAAACCTACTTCACTGCCATTTTTCTTAGGCTTTTTATCCATTTTGTATCTACCTATTTTTTACCCATTCGCTTAGTTCAAAATAGGCAAATACATAAATTTATTTACAGCGCCATCAATGAACTGTAAAAGTTATTCATTAAATCTACTCAGGTAAATCAACAAAGCCATCCGCCCAACCATCACGATTAACAACATCTTCAATAATCTGAAAACCATCGGGAAAATCAATAAATCCTGGTTTATTTTTGTGTCTTTCTATAGCCAATTCAGCTTGCTTATAACTACTATAAATGCCGACCATTTTTACGTCCTCATCATCTGTATCTTCATAAATAATATGATATAAAAAATAAACTTTTTGCATCTCCTTACTCCTATATTTTATTCGGTTCACAAATTTATTTATAAGTTCAATACAACCTAGTCATTAAACCCATCTGCCCAATAATCTTTATCAATAACATATTCATCAATATAAAAGCCATTCGGGTAATCAATAAAACCTGGTTGGTCTTTAACTCTATTTTTTGCTTCTTCAGCTAATTTATAGCTGGTATAAGTGCCAATGTGTTTATTATCCTCATCAGCATTACCTTCATCTCTAATATGATGTAAATGATAGACTTTTTGCATATATTCTCCTGTAATTTATAAAAGCATTTTTAATGCTTGGTATATTTTATTTAATAAAACCTTCACACCAACCATCACGATTAAGAACACCTTTAATAATCTGAAAACCATCGGGAAAATTGATAAATCCTGGTTTATTTTTGACTCTTTCTATAGCCAATTTAGCTTGCTTAGCACTACTATAAATGCCGACTATTTTTACGTCCTCATCATCGGTATCTTCATAACGAATATGATATAAAAAATAAACTTTTTGCTTCTCCTTAAACCCATCAACCCAATAATCTTTATCAATAACATATTCACTAATATAAAAGTCATCCGGGTAATCAATAAAACCAGGTCGGTCTTTAACTCTATTTTTTGCTTCTTGAGCTAATTTATAGCTAGTATAAGTGCCAATTCTCTTTTCATTTTCATCAGCAATAATGATATCTCGAATATGATATAAAACATAGACTTTTTGCATCGCCTTAAACCCATCAGCCCAATAATCTTTATCAATAACATATTCATCAATATAAAATTCATTCGGGTAATCAATAAAACCAGTCAGGTCTTTAACTCTATTTTCTGCTTCTTTAGCTAATTTATAACTACTGTAAGTGCCAATTCTCTTTTTATTTTCAGCAGCAATAGTGATATCTCGAATATAATATAAAACATAGACTTTCTGCATAATTTCTCCTTTATAGTTTATTTAGGATTCTTAAATGATCTATCACCCCATTTTCTAATTTGGTTAAACTCAGTACTACTTCCTTTCAGCCATTTACCTCTTCCATATTTCATATCCATTAATCTTGTAGCAAACTCTTTCCCATTTTCACCAACGTAAGGTCGGTATTGTTTAGCCCAACCGGGTGCGTCTTTTGCCCCCTCTTTACCACTAACCTTTGGTTTTGGAACCTTGTATTTTTTGTTTTTATCATCATCTGGATCTTCATTATTAGAAGAACCTACTCCAGATGTACTATTTTTAGTGCTACTTTTCTTACCAGCTCTATTAACTGAGTTACGATAACATTCTTCATTCCAATGATTATCATAGTCATGCAGATCTACCAAGCTATTTAATACATTACGAGCTATAATGCCACCCACAACTCTTCTCATTAGAGTGGCACATACTGGGTTTGCCGTACATCCCCTTATACCACCAAAGAGAAGGGCTGCTGGATTTTCCCCTAAGGGATCTCGATATAAAAGCGGATTGCCACTGGCATAACTAAAGGTATTTATTCCGCCATTTAAGCCTATCGGATCGCTTTGGATATAACGCCCTATTTTAGGATTATAATCCCTAAAATAATTATAAGAAAGTCCCGTTTCTTGATCATAATATTGCCCAGGAAAACGTAAATTTAAGGTAATTTGGTTATTAGGATCTAATACCGCATTACCAAAAGCGTCACTGTGCATTTTCCATGTTTGTTGGCCTTGATTGTTAATGGCCAGTTGTGGCGTACCTAAATGATCCGTAATGAGATAATGGTAAGACGCAGTTTGTAGCGTCTGGTTAGCTGCAGTTAAACTTGCCTGCCACAATGGGCTTGTTCCCCATTCGGTATCAGGTACCCAACCATAGGCAACCGTCATCTGACCACGATGGTCTAATTCAGCAATCAGACCTTCATTTGTATAAATAAAATAGGTGATATCACCATTAATGGTTTTACTGATACGACGACCAAAAGGATCATATTGATAAGTCGCCAGTTCAGTTGTTTCATCGTTAACGCTGATAAGGCGCTCTGCTGCATTATAGTGATAGCTTAATTTTTTATCTGCACTCACTTCAGTGGCTAACTGACCATTAGGCGTATAAGTCAAGGTGGTTTGACTAGCGCCTTCGCCCCATTTGATTAGCTGATTAAATTTATTGTATTGCCACTCGCCTAATTGTTGCGCACTACCGATGCGATTACCAATCGCATCGTAGCTATAAGACTCTACAGTAAGCCCATTCTTTTGTAGTTCAATATTAGGTTTAGCAAGGATAAGCCGGTCTAATAAGTCATATTGGTAATTGTTTTCCCCGTTTTCTGTTGCGATACGGGTTATATTACTTACCTTATCATAGCTATATTGACGATTTAATAATGTTTTGCGATTCGCCGTTAACCCTATTAGTAAAGGGCGCTGTAATGAATCATACTGCTTAGTTTGCGTTGCATTAGGATAAGTCACTTTAGATGGCATAAACCAGTGGTAATCACTCCACTTAATCACTTCGCCATTAGCCAGTGTTGCCTGTTTTAGTTGTTTTTTATCATATCCATAGGTTATTTTAGTATTATCAGGATAGCTAATAGAAGCTAAATTCCCCTCTTGATCATAAGCATACTGCAAAGTCTTAGTAATACTATCTGCACCTGTGCCATAAGTAATCGTTTCTTGAGTTACTCGACCAAGTTTATCGCGCTGATAAACAAAGTGGGAATGGGTGTCACCAGTTTGTAGTATATCAATTAATTGATTAGCCTGATTATAGCTATAAGCGACAACCTGACTTGAAGTTGTTTGACCTTTTTCAATATAACTTTGTTTTATCAGATTTCCTGCCGCATCGTATTGGTATTGAATACGGTTGCCATTTGCTTGTTTTTTCTCGATTAATTGATTTGCTTGGTTATAGCTATACTCAACCTCATTTCCTAATGCCTTGGTTTCTTTTATAAGATTATTATTTTTGTCATATTCAAATGTGTATTGGTTATCATTTGCATCGGTGACTTGCGTTATATTGCCTAATAAATCTGACAGATAACGGGTTTCATAACCTAAAGCATCTATAGATTTTACTATTTCCCCTAGAGCATTATATTCTGTTTGTGAGACCCGATTCGCTGCATCAATAACACTGATCATTAATCCTAATTGATCATAAATACGATGATTGGTTAATGTAGTATCCTTATCTAATTGCTGATTAATCTCAGTGACTTTATCTAAAGCATTATAATTATATGTCTCAGTAAAGGTTGGATAAATAACTTTAGCTAATAAACCCGCTAAATTAGAACCTTTTTCACCATATTCATAAGTTAAGATATTCCCTGCAACATCTACTTCCTGTATGAGTTTATCATCGGTATTATACGTTTGTTGAGTGACTAACCCCGTTGGGCTAATGGTTTTGATTAGGCGATATAAGTTATCATACTGGTAAGTAGTGGTTTGATTGAGCGCATCAACGACTTTTGTTTCATAACCGTTCTGATTAAAACTGTAACTATATTGGGTCTTATTACCCAACGCATCGACGACTTTGATCAATCTCCCCATTGCATCGTTCGACAAAGATACATTATGATTAAGTGGATCAATAGATTCCGTAAGATAACCCGCTAAATTGTAGTTAAACTGCCATAGTTGTTGTAGTGGGTTTTTTACTGTTTTTACTTGTCCCTGAATATTATAAGTGTATTGTGATTGATAGCCATTACCATCAGTATATGTTGCTATATTGCCATAGCGGTCATAAGTTTGTTGCAATTTAATCGCTTTATCGCCACCACTAATAGTCGCGTCAATTTGTTGACCATAATTGTCATAATTAAAGCTTATAATACGTTGTTCGGGTTTACCTACCGCATATACAACTTCGATAGGATGACCAAAAGCATCGTACTGAAAGTTAATTACATCGCCTTTAGCATTCGTGATTTTTATTGGTTTATTGGCTTTATTGTATTCATAAAGCTCTGTGGCACCATTAGGGTAAGTGATTTTTATTGGATAGTCGGATTGATTATATTGCGTGGTTATTGTTAATCCACGTTGATTAGTATACTTAACCGAATGATTAGCTTTATCGCGTTGATAGGATTCAGTAATACTATCATTTACTGTTTTGGTAATAACACGACCTTTGGCATCAAATACAGTAACTGTTTTTTTGCCTACTGGATCATTAACAGTAATGGTATATTGCTTATTAACGCGATTATATTGACTATTAAAAATTGTTATAGCACCAGTTTTGTCGGTAATTTTACCTACTTGGGCCAATTTTGTATCGCGATTATCAGAACCAGTTGTCACAACTGTTTTTTTTGAAATAACCCCTCCGTCTTTACCACTCATCATAGCGGTTATCGGTGCAGGAGTTGATACGGTGTAATCAATTTTAGTTACACCACCATCTGGATCAGTTTTTTGGTTTAGTTGTCCATTTGCATCGTACCCATAATGCCATACATGACCAAGAACATCCATGACCTTGACCAGTTTATTTCCAGACCATTCATAACTTACAGTTCGCCCTTCACGATCACTAACTTTGATAAGACGTTCTTGATTGTCATAAATAAAACTATATACCTGTTCATCAAAATGATCTTTGATAGCAATACGGCGTCCTTCGTTGTCTAAGATAAAACTAACTTTTACATTATTAATATCACCATATTCTAAAACTCGACCTTTATCATCAAAATTAATCCAATTTCCCTGTTGATCGAACCAATGCCACCCACTATCTGTTTTCTTAATAGATATGTGTTTATAGGTGTATAATTGTTCCTTACCAGTACGTTGATACATGGTACCTGCACGATCAATGGTTTTAACACTATCATCTAATGGATCAAGAACAAAACGTAAATTAGCCCAAGCCGGATTTATATACCAACGACCATTAATCCAAGTTCGATTAAGTTTAACTTCACCACCAAGTACTTTGACCCTTAGGTCAATCGTACTTTCAGTATATTCTGTATTTGGTAATTTAACACTAGCGTCACTTGTACCAGATATTTTTTGTATATCACCATTATAAAGTTGTGCATACGCTATTTTAGATGATGAGGCAATCATTATTGTCATCACCATAAAGATTGCTATATACTTGTTTATATTTTTAATTATCATGTTGCGATCCTTTGTGTTGTTTGACACACTAATTTTCATTTTTTAAATTACCTAGCACCGCTTGCCGTACCGGCACTCGCACAACTAGCTTCTGGAGCACAACCTGGTGCTATTGGCATGGCTAAAGGAGAGCCTAAAGCGCTACCTGAATTAGTACCTGAACCCCAGTCCCAATTAAAATCTGCTAATGAACATTGCCCTACATATTGATAAAAATAACCACCGCTATTACCTTTAGATATGTCGCCATTAGCGCATATACTGTCATGTAGCTCTAAATAAGGCGCTAAATAACAGCTACTAGCCGCATTTTTACTTTTAAATAACATTGTTTCAACCGTTGCTTCTGGTTTAACACTTTGAGTTTGGTTCGGATCAAGGGCGGTGACTCGATAAGCAATAACTCTTTTTTCCTTAGGCAGGAGACTATTAGGTATTTCTCCAAAAAATTCATACTTAAATTTATTATCAGTTTTCGGTAAATTTAATACCACATTTTTAGCCTCTATCAGACCATAGTTAGTGATAGTGAGCTCACCCACTTTTTCCTCACCAATTTGTAAGCCCGCTAAATTAATAGACATAGGTTCTATCAAAACAACAGGTGCTGGTACCAAAGTATTGAAAGTTGCATTTAACTCAATATCATAAACATCTTTAATTGCTGTTTCTGTTGTACCAAATTCAATATTGATGTTTTGGTACTCTAAAAAGATATGTTCATTAATAGTAGTATTAGGGCGAATAACAATGCGACCTGACACATCCGTATGGTTTGGTGCACTCACACGATAGCGATAAACTCCTGTAGGGAGGTTTTCTAATAAGGCGATCCCTTGTTCATTAGAGATAATGCTATATTGTTGAGTAAGCACAGCTTCATTTTGCAACTTAATCGTCGCACCGTTTACGCCTGCAATAGGATTACCTTGTTTATCCAACGTTGCTGTATAGATATCAGCAATATCAAATTGTGCAATACCTAGACCACTTTGTGTCACTGAAATACTGACGGGAATTGATCCTAATATATTGTTATTCTCTGCTATTTTAAGATTAAAACGATAAACACCATCACTTACCTTGTTACCTGGTTGAGCAACAATTTGTAAAGGTAGTTGTTCATCAACAGCAATTGATTCAATTGTTTTATCAGTAGCAATAAATATCCAGTTTGGTGCTGGATTACCACTTTCATCAAGAAGTTCAATTTGAACATTTTCTGCTTTAGTCAATCCTTTATTGCCTAGATGAATATTGGTACTCACCATTGTTCCCTGTTGTACACCCGTTTGAATATAATTTGGAACCGCATAAAGGGTCGGCATTGCTTGTCCTAACTGATAATCAATTTTCAATTTACCTCGTATTAAATCATTTGATTCATCAGCTAAAGCGACAAGATAAATACTTCCTTTTTCGGTTGCTGTATCATCAGCAATGAAATTAATCATGGCCAATTCAGTTTCACCACTATTTATATCAATTGGTTCAGATTTTATTTGTATCCCTTTTGGCAAAATACCATCTGGCTGATTATCTGCAGTTAATACCCAACGTAAATTTTTAGCAGTAATACTCGCTTTAGCTACCATATTTATAGGCATTGCAACGTTACGTGCCGCTTTTAGATGATAATTTTGATAATTAAAGGCGATACGATTAATTTCAAAACTAGCTTGTGAAGTCATAATTAATTCATCAGGATGAATAATGGCTACTTGATATATACCTGCATCGTTTTCTTGAGGCATAAAAGTATAAGAGAAATTTCCTTTATCATCAGTTGCAATGGCAATTTTCCGCTCAAAACCATTAACTTTTAATACTAACTTAACTGGTGCATTAGCAACAACAGTATTATCCTTCCGATAATTCGCCTGTCCTGTAATGGTAATAGGTTGTAGTCCATAGCTAACTTTTGGATTGATATTGGTAACTTTCCCTGTATAAGCTGTCGGTGGTGGTGCAGGAGGTTCCATTTTAACCATTACCTCACGTTCAATTGTAACAACTTTACCACTCGTATTAATCGCTTTAACGGTTAATTTATGTTTACCATTATTTTGTTGTGTTAATGGCCGATGAACTTGATAAGGAGATTTGGTTAATGTTGAAAATAATTGGTCATCAAGGTAAACTTCAACTTTATCAATTCCTAATTCGTCTGTTGCAGATATCTGGATATCCATAGGGGCAAAAATCACTTGATTATCTGCTGGTGTTATAATGGTTGCCTTTGGTGTCGGTAGTTTAAAACTAACTGAAACAGGTTTACTGTGTTCACTTATACCAAAATCATTATTAAGTACCGCCGTTAATTGATAATTCCCCTCGGCTTTAAGATTAACAACTTGATAAAAATAACCATTTTTATCAACTGTAACTGGATCATTAACCACTCTCCCATTTAAATATAGCTGCACTTTTCCAGCTTCCTCAGCTTTACCTTGAACCTTTAAATTTGATATTTTAACCGTGGAATTAGAGACTGGTTGAATTAATATTGGCGCTGTAACACCAATAGCGAAAGGCTCTGTATAACCTGATTCATTACCAGCTTTATCAGTTACATTTAAGCGTGCATATAATACTTCATTATCTTTAACTGGCAAATTCGAAATTTGGTAGCTATTTGAATCAATTTGGATATCTTGATCAATGAGAGGTGTATCAAAGCGCTGGTTAGTTGCTATTTGTAAATGTCCAGATTTAACACCACTTAAATTATCATAAGTTGAAAAAATCACTTTCACTGTATCACTATTAATACGATTAAATTGTTTGAGCTTAACCACTGGTTTTATCGTATCAATAGTCACTAAAGTTGAAAGAGGAGACCACATTTCCCATGTTCCACCATTATTAATACTTCCTCTAATACGTGCTCGATAAGATTGACCATTTTGCAAATTATTAACAAATGTAAATTGACCTACATCGCCAACAACTTCTCTATAAACTGTATTACCAGATGGATCTTGAATATCAATTTCATAACTATTGAGTGGACTAATTTTTTGCCATGACCAGCTTGGCGCTTGATGGCTATAACGGTTAACTAGTATTGGTGCATCTGACGTTAATCCTGAAATGTCAAAAAAATTATAAGATGCATTTTGATCAACAATATATTTACTAAAATCACTATTTGGTGTAAATAAAATCGCTTGTTCTGGTTTAATAACATTTGCAGTATTACAACCTATTTGGGTATAGTTTGAAGTTATGCCTTGGATACCTATTGTAGCACTGCTACCTTTGCTACGTTCGCCTATCAAATAACGATATTGATACTTAATTTGATTAGAGTTTTCATAAAGAATAGCCTGAAATGTTCCCATGGGAAGATTACTACCAAAGTAATACTGGTTAGTCCATTGAACAATTAACCTCCTATTAGGTGCCTCACCCTGAGTTTCATACTGAATAGTCCCTGGCGGCTGGCCTGAAACATCGGTTCTTAAATCATCCCAAAACACATACAGTGTATTATTATAAGAACGAAGACAAGTATTAATATAGGAGGTAGTTGGGTTAGTAAATTGAATCAAACCATTAGTTGTGACATAAAATTTATCAAAATTGCTACCATAATAGTTAAAGCTAAATCCTATTGGAAAAGGACCTGCATATTTATCGTCACCATATAATCCTGTATTTGTAGCAGCATAACTAGAATGATAAACAAATATAGACAAAACAAAGAAAAGGATTGCATATTTATTTTTTTGTTTTATTGATTGTCTTTTTGAGGGCCTTATATTTAATTTTAAAGATAGATTTTTCCATCGTTTATAAACTTTCATTTTTTGCTCCATTAGAGTTAGAAATTTTATTAAATTATAGCGTTAGCCTACAAGGCTTAGACAAACTCTTGCCTGCATTATTAATCAAGTTTGCCTGTTGCTTCACATATTGTTGATAACTAGCTAAACCGCCTTCTAACCAAACAACTTCACTTGGCTCAGGAAACGTTAATTTGCGTTTTAATAATTTGGTGATATGCTCATTAGGGGTTATTAATACATATTGTATAAAGGTATCATTGTTAATAATTTTATTTTTTAAAAAATGTTTTATAGCTAGATGAGATTCTTCTGATAAATTAAAATTTCTAATAGGTTTTTCAGGTAATGTATCAATATCTTGTGGCATTAAACCAATTGTAATGATCTGCCAGTTAATAGTTTTACTGCCTAATAGAAATTCTTCAGGGGTTATTATATTTGATAACTGTAAATTTTGTTTTTTTAGCTTTGACCACGTCCTAATCCCCCCTAATAAAGCAAAAAGATGCTTATAACCTTTTTGCCTTAGCGTATTGATTGTTCGATTAATCGTTTGTTGTTCAAAACCTGTTCCAACTAATACTACTGTTTTATCATAAAGAAAATCCTTTTTTTCTAAATGATTAAGCGGGATAGTTAAAATATCTAATTGATTATCTGAGTTAAATAAATTCGATCTAACATCTATCCATACTACATCATCTGATAAATTACGCGCCTGTTCAATGGTTAACCAAAACGTCTTATCTAATGATTCTTTATGTTGATTAATAGGCAAATGAGTAAAAAGATCTCTATAATTTTGGATATCTTCTTGACAATTATTAATTTCATTTGCAGAAATCTGACAACAAAAA
>NZ_LZHP01000036.1:0-31064 GCF_001690605.1 Gilliamella sp. Nev6-6
TTTAGGTTAATTTTGCGTTGCTGTATATCGTTATTTCTATAATTATATTAAGCATTTGTAGCATTCTTTTATAAAAAATCTTCAGGGAAATAGATGTTTTAGTATAAGAATAAATTTTATGAACGTTAAAAGTAAGAATATCAACCAATCAATTATGTAACAGCTTAATAAAATAAATGGGGAATATTGTGAATAATTATTTTATTTCTAAAAATAATTATTATTAAATAACAAACAGTTATTTGTTATTTTGTTAAATATTAAAAAATATATGAAATTAATTTGAACTTTTTACTTTTTTAGTTGTCTATATTAACAGATTACGTTTTTCATTTTTTGCCCTCCACTCGATTTTTCGAGTGGATTTTTTTTGCCTAAAAACAAACTAAATACAAAAATGATACCTATTTTAAAATAAAAATAGAGTTATATTTTTTAATCAAATCCTTTCTTAATCTTTTTTAATTTAATATTGGCTACTAATTTTAGTAATAAATACCGTGCAATACGATATACTTTACTTTGATAACAATATTTATTAATGTGAACAAAGAGGATTATTATGTTATTTTCAAACAAAGCATCATGGCACTTAATTGCATTAATGACCGTGTTTCTTTGGGGAACAACATTTATTGCGACTAAAGTTTTATTACTTGATTTCAAACCTGTGGAAATACTGTTTTTTCGATTCGGGCTTGGTTATTTATCCCTTTGGATACTATCACCACATTTTTTTTCTTGGCAGGGGATTCGGCAAGAAATAGTGTTTTTATTAGCTGGATTATGTGGCGTAACTTGTTATTTTTTATGTGAAAATATAGCCTTAACTTACACAACAGCTTCTAACGTTGGGATCATTACTACTTTAGCACCAATATTCACAGCGGTATTATCTATATTCTTTTTAAGAGCCGAAGTGCCACCTAAACGTTTTTATGTCGGTTGTTTATTTGCAATTATTGGTGTTGGATTAATTAGCTTTAATGGTAAATTTGTGCTGTCGTTAAATCCAATTGGCGATTTGCTGGCTATGTTGGCCTGCCTATTTTGGGCCTGCTATTCAATTTTAACAAAAAAAAGTAGTAACTATGGTTACAATATAATTTTATTAACAAGGCGATTCTTTTTTTACGGTTTGATATTGATGCTTCCCTTTTTATCTAGCTTTGATTTTGAATGGGGTTTATCACGGTTTACCAAGCCAGTTAATATTTTATTTTTAGGCATTGGTGCTTCGGCTATTTGTTTTGCATCCTGGAATTATGCCGTTAAATTAGTGGGTGCGGTTAAAATTAGTATTTACTTATACTTAGTGCCAATTCTTACTATTATTACTGCAGTTGTTATTTTAAACGAGCCTTTTACTTGGGTTGCCGCCATTGGAACATTATTTACACTTTGTGGTGTGTTATTATCTGAAAGTAAAGCTAGAATAAGCAGAAAATAATTTGCTTAATCATTTGGTTAAATATGAGAAAGGAACATAAACTCCTTTTTTTGATAATATGTTGTGATTTTTAGTCTAACTTTGGGTAATTAATGGTAATACAAAAAAGCAAGCAGTAAAGCGTAATGACAAAATACAGTCCCCGCCGTCAACCATACACTATTTTTTGACATATGAAACACTAGCATTGTGTGTTGTGTATAAATTAATGTCGCAATTGTTGCAAATAATAGTAATGAACAACCTAACGATAATGTTACAAAAAGCGACATTCTAGGCTATATCGGCGGTGTTTAAACCTTGCTTAAGATAAAGGTGGCAACGCACTGCACCTCCAGATAACACAGACAAGCCTATCGCATTATCAATCGCTGAACCAAGAATCAAAATTGAGGGTTTCAATTTGCCCCCTGCATAACGAGTAGCTAACCATTCATAAAAGATCAACATTAAATAACTACCCAGAGCGGATAAACAAGCAAATTAAATGACATTAATGGAAAGATTATAAAAAGCTTGCTTTAGATTGTTTAGATTAATGACTTTTAATAAATGCCAACAAACAATCAATGCAATAAAAAAGATAGATAACCCTAACAATAAAGCGAAATATTAGCGGTAGCGAGTAAAAAGTTCAATGAACTGCCATGGCAAAACTTTGCGCGCAAATACTTTCATCACGTAAACGCCAAAATTTGCTTTAATAATGCCTGAAATTTGCGGATTTTACCTTTCCAATCTATTGAAAACAATCCACGGAAAACAAAAAAATATATAAAAAACATTAATTATTAAATTTTTTCTTATTAAAAGGGCGCATTTGCTTTGTATAAAAAAGATTATATTGCGATAAAAACAGTTTGTACTTTCTATTATCACGTTATTACATACATTTTTGAAGTAATTCGTTATTTGTTTTCATATTTTGTAGCAATACAATATGTTGAAATATTGTGCTAAAAATAAAGTTATATGCTACACTAAGTAGATAAATAATTAACCATTTGTGGTAATAAACAACTCTTTTAATCTAACGATGAATTACATAATAAGAATATGGAACAGGATAATATCACAATAAAAAATAAGAAAAAATGTAATAAAAAAAAACAAAAATTCGTTATTTAAACAATGGGCATCAAGGTATCTTTCCCATTTTTATGAGGTTAGCATATATTGGTGTAATAATTTGTATTTAAAACTCACAAATAACCTAATCATCTTTAAATTAATTTTGCCTTTTTGTTGTTTAACGGGGGTTAGCATTCCTTTGTTGGCTGATTTGCTCCAAGTTGAGCCTGTGACAACGGCAAACATCATTCAGGGCTCAGCGCCTTATTTAACATTTGATGGTGGACAAACTCAATCGTGGGATACGGATAGATTTTTAAATATCGAGCTACCTGATGGTAAAGTGCTAACCCCAAAAAACAATCCCTCATCTATAGCTAATCCGATATCATTGCCACGTGATGGTATAAAACTTAGTGATATTAAAACGCTTATTCCATCGGGTCAAAACGCTATTTCAATGACCGATTTGCTGAATAATAATGGTTTTTGGGCGGATAAAGATGGCGATGGTGATATTACCGCAACGGGGAATTTAACCATTACAGGTCGAGATGCCAATGGTACTGAAATGGGATTAGATGATACCTTTCAGGATTGCTATGCGCCCTATAGTATAACAATGCAAAGTGATTATAGTATCTTATCAACGGCTTATGGCGAACCAAAGTCGACTCGGATAGGGGCTAATCGCGCCACTTATTATCTAAATCCGCCTAAAGGTGCTTGTACTTATTCTGTAAAACCTAACCTTTATCTGAGTAATAGTCATAAAGGTAATTGGGGTGGGTCGAATTATTCAGGGCCACCAAGCCAATGGGATGATGCCAAAGGCTTTAAACGTCAAGATCTGAATAACCCTGCATCAAACTTCCCTACAACCGGAATGAATGGATTATTTTTTGAAATGGATATGGTTGATAGCTTAGGTAGTGAAATGGCGTTTGATAAGTCGCCGTCTACTTCTGGTATTGATTTAAATATAACCGGCAATGGCAGTATTGCTAAGGTTCGATTAGTCGGTCCTCAAGATGGTGCTAACGCAACCGAGGCAGCAACAGCCGTACCCACTACCTTTATATTATATTCTGATAGCGCCAAAACCAATAAAGTATATAGCTTTACTATTCAAAAATGGTTTATCGCAAGGAAAGATTCTGTAAGTCAGTATGTTCAGGCTGAACAATACTGTAATCATTTGGGCTATCAAATACCTACAGTTAATCAACTTACTAATGCTAATTCTCAATATTGGAATCAAGGTTTAGCAGGTCAGGGAAATAATTATCAACATCGAATTGGTGGTGGGCTTTTAGCTGAGTGGGGTGAAGTAAATAATTACCGCTATCCTGATAGTAATATGGTTAGCAATTATACTTATTGGACTCAAAATACATATAAAACTTCTTTCGACCCTTTTAGAAATCTTCAAGTATACTCCAATACGGGGAATGTTGGCATTTGGATAGGCAATAGCCATACGGTATGTGTCAATTAGTGATATGTAGCGATGAATAATTAAATAAACTAGCAATAGCGAGGTACCCTTTTACAAAAATAATTGCACTAGTGTTTTGTATTTATGTGGATTTAAAGGAATAGTAACATGAAATCAAAAAAGCAACTGACGCTAATAAAAAAGAATAAAATAAAACCTGTTAGACAGTTAACCTGTCGTTTTCCGTTTTTTTATGAGGATAAACCGTGCTTGCTTTGTGATTTGTATTTAAAACTCACAAATAACCTAATCACCTTTAAATTAATTTTGCCTTTTTGTTGTTTAATGGGGGTTAGCATTCCTTTGTTGGCTGATTTGCCCCAAGTTGAGCCTGTGACAACGGCAAACATCATTCAGGGCTCAGCGCCTTATTTAACCTTTGATGGCGGTCAAACCAAAACTTGGGATACGGATAAATTTTTAGATATTGAATTGCCCGATGGGCGTGTGCTGACAAAGAAAAATCATGCTTCATCTAAAGCTGACCCGATATCACTATTAAGTGATAATATTAAACTTCGCGATATTAAAACACTTATTCCGCTAGGTCAAAACGCTATTTCAATGACCGATTTGCTGAATAATAACGGTTTTTGGGCGGATAAAGATGGCGATGGTGATATTACCGCAACGAGGAATTTAACCATTACAGGTCGAGATGCCAATGGTACTGAAATGGGATTAGATGATACCTTTCAGGATTGCTATGCGCCATATAGTATCCAAATGTTTCATGATAGTTTTACCTTATCAACAGCTTATGGCTACCCTAATTCAACTCCGATGGTGTACAGTAATAATGTTATATATTATCTAAACCCACCTAAAGGTGCTTGTACTTATTCTGCCAAGCCTAACTTATATTTAAGCGATAGCCGCAAAGGTAATTGGGATGGGGCGAATTATTCAGGACCACCAAGCGAGTGGGACGATGCAAAAGGTTTTAAACGTCAAGACTTAAATAATCCGGCATCAAACTTTCCAACCATGGGGGCATATGGACTATTTTTTACCATGGATATGGTTGATAGCTTAGGTAGTGAGATGACGTTTGACAAGTCACCTGCTACATCGGGCATTGATTTAAATATAACGGGCAATGGCAACATTGCCAAGATTCGGTTAGTTGGCCCCAAGGAGGGGGCTAGTGCTGCCGAAGCAGCAACCGCAGTACCGACAACTTTTATCTTATATTCCGATAAAGCCAAAACGAATAAAATATATAGTTTTACCATTAAAAAATGGTTTATCGCAAGAAAGAATGATAGTAGTCATAGTTATGCTCAGGCTGAACAATATTGTAATCAGTTAGGCTATCAAATACCTACAGTTAATCAACTGACTAATGCTAATTCTCAATATTGGAATCAAGGTTTAGCAGGTCAAGGTAATAACTACCAACGCCGTATTGGTGGAGGGCTATTTTCAGAATGGGGAGAAACTTATGACTCTGTTAATATTAACTATGGCTACCCTGGTAGTAATTTCGCAGATCGTCGGACTTATTGGACGAAAAACACATATAAACCTCCCTACGAACCCCTTATAAATCTTCAAGTACACTCTAATAAGGGAATGGTTAGTATTTGGGGTTACACGAGTTATGGCACGGTATGTGTAAATTAAAATTTCGCTATAATATTATGAATAATAAAACAAATAAGCATAAGCAGAGTGTTATTCAAGCCATACAAGCTTTTGTTAAACAAAAATTAGCTAATGACTTTTCGGGGCATGATATGGCGCATATTGAGAGAGTAGTGAGATTGGCCGAGCAGATTTTACAGCATGAACCAAAAGCGAATGCGTTTATTGTGATTGTGAGTGCTTATTTACATGACGTGATTGATGAAAAAGTCGTTGCTGATGTAAATCAAGCTGTAATTGAGTTGCGTGATTATTTAATATTACAGGCGTTAACCGATAACGAAATTAAAATGATCTTTGACATTATTGAAAATATGTCATATCGAAAAAATCTTAATCAAAAAAAAGAATTATCATTAGAAGGGCAAATTGTACAAGATGCCGATCGCTTAGACGCATTGGGAGCAATTGGCATTGGACGCACTTTTTATTATGGTGGTAATAAGCATAATATTATGTACGATCCAAATATTTCCCCCCGAATAACGTTGGATGAAGATAATTATAAAAGACCTAATACAGTTATTAATCACTTTTATGAAAAACTTTTGTTGCTTAAAGATATGATGAATACCCAAACAGCTAAAAAATTAGCTGAGCCAAGGCATCAATTTTTAGTTCAGTTTGTCGAACAATTCGAAAAAGAATGGACGGGTAAGGAATAATTGCCCGCTATTCTATTGATTAAACAATAAGTAGGTTGTTGATAATGCTTTTAACTAGTCTAAAACCGCGTTTAGGCTTTTTTAAACTATTTAAAGGCTGGATTTACTAAGTTTGCTTGGTAAAGATTGGTAACGGCGCTTAAAAAGGTATTGGCGCGCCAACCAGTGTTAGTACAATAGGTAAAGTGATTAAGCTTAATAATGTGCTAACTAAGGTTGCGCTTGATACCAGTTCTGGGCGAGTATCAAATTGTACAGACATTAATGTGGTATTGGCAGCACTTGGCATTGCAGCTAATACAATTAATACTTGCTTATAAATTGGTAAAATAGGCATAAAATAAACTATACCACATGCAACCAAAGGTGAAATAACCATGCGGGTTAGCAATGAAAACAACAATTTTGGGTAATCAAGTTGTTTGATCTTTATTTTGGCTAGTTGCATTCCCAAAATAATCATAATCACAACAATTGAAGAATCACCAATCATAGCAATGGATGTCATTATTGATTTAGATAAAGGAATATGGCACAACTGAAAAATAATACCTAACAATGCCCCATAAGCAACTGGCATGCGAATAACTTTATTAATAACATCTTTTTGACTAACAATATCATTATGAGCACTGCCCTTTGCAGCGTAATAAATACCGACTGTGCTCATTACAAATTGTTGTAACACCATCATAATTACACCAAGATCAAATCCCACCGAACCAAAAAAAACCAAAAGTACCGGTGTACCGTAGTTGCCATTATTCATAAAGCATGCACTTAAAATCATAGCGCAACGCTCTTTAACTGAATATTTCATGAACAGCGACCAAATTGAGATGATAATGACTAATAAAAAACACAAGCCAAAAATATAACCAATATAGAATAGATAATCGGTAGTTAACGTATGGGTATAAAACGTTTTAAATGCCAAAAAGGGGGAAAGCACATAAAGTGACATTTTTGAAAGGTTGGCTACATCAAGTTTTAGTGCTTTTTGAGCGATGAACCCAACTATAAAAATACAAAAAATAGGAAATAAAATAATAAAAAATTGCATAAGCGATATCTTTAAGCTGATTAATTCATTGAATCAATAGTGGTTATTATTGATTCTCGTAATTGGTTACAGGTATTATCATCAAGCGCATTGTTATGTTTATCTGTTAAGATAAACAAATCTTCAATATGCTCACCAATAGTGGCAATTTTTGCACTCCTTAATGATAAATCTAAATTAGCAAATATTTCACCAACGCAAGCAAGTAATCCTGGCATATCTAAGGCAATAAGTTCCATATAAGTTTGTCTTTCATTAAAAGCAGATAAGAAATTAACTTGTGTAGGTACAGAAAAAGATTGTAATCTTTTCTTTGGGGGTTTTATTCTCGCCGCTTGATAAACTGGTTGTTGTAGTGCTTTTTTTAGTGCGTTTATAATCCCTTGATGACGATCTTTTTGTATGGTTTGGCCATTAGGTTCTAATACAATAAACGTATCAAGGGCGAATCCTTTTTTATTTGTAATAATAAGTGCATCATGAATTGTTAAATTATGCATACTTAAGGTATTACAGACAGTGGCAAATAGATAAGGTCTATCGGGTGAATAAATAAAAACCTCACTACCACCATGATGTGAATTTAGGTTAATTAACACTAGTGTTTGAGATAAATCATGATGTAATAGATGTTGAGCATGCCGTACAATTTGTTCTGTTGTATAACGTAAAAAATAATCTACCCGATAGTCCAGCCAAAAATCGTTGATTTGCTGTTGATCATAATTTTCTGCAAGTAATATTGCGAGTGCTTCTTGTTTATGTTGGCGTGCAATACTGCGTTGTTCCGGAATTTGATGAATACCCGAGTCAAAGGAATGCATGGTAGTAAAATAAAGTTGGCGTATTAGGCTTTGCTTCCAGCTATTCCAAAGTGTTTCATTGGTTGCACAAACATCTGCTACTGTTAAACAAAGCAAATACTGTAAGCGACGTTTGCTTTTTACTTGTTGAATAAATCCTCGAATTACTGCTGGATCTTGTAAATCTTGGCTTTGAGCGGTAACAGACATCAGTAGGTGATAGCGGACTAACCAGCAAATTAAATCAATGTCTTTGGTTTCGAGTTCGTGCAACTGGCAAAATTTTTCAACAAGCTGTGCACCTATTTCAGAGTGATCTCCATGTCGCCCTTTACCGATATCATGAAATAAACCACTAATAATCAGTAGTTCTGGTTTAGATAATTTAGTAAACACGGTTGAACTATTAGGGTGCTTTCGCTTACCACTATCTGTTTTTAAGTTATCCAATTCAATTAGTAACCGAATCGTATGCTCATCAACCGTATAAGTATGAAAAAGATCAAACTGCATCATTCCAGCAATGTGCTTCCAATCTGGAATATAGGCGGCCAATATACCATATTGATGCATGGGTAAAATAGCTTTTTTTATTGCATCGGGATGTTTGATAATCATCATAAATATCTGTCGAGATTTGGGATCTTCGCATAGCAAAGTACTTAATTTTCTTCTTGCCGAACGTAACTGCCTAATGGTATTTGAATAAAGCCCCGTAATTTGTGGATTAAGCAATATCGTATAAAAAAGCTGCATAATCATAACAGGATCTGTTTTAAAGAGATTATCATTTTTTATATCAATTAGGTTTTCTCTAATTTGGAAATGCTCATCAATATTATAAGGTTTACTTTTTTGGGGATGCTCAAGTATAGATTCATAAAACAGTTGTAATAACATCTGATTAAGTTCTGTAATATTGTGTGCAACTCGGTAATAGTCATGCATCATTTTTTCTACTGACGTATTGCCCTCCCCTTTGTAACCTAGCATGTTGGCAATACTAAGCTGGCGATCAAATAACAGACGATTATCATAACGTGAAATTACGCAATGAAGCGCAAAACGTATTCGCCATAAAAACTTACGACAAGTTTTAAAGTCTGCAATATCTTCATGAGTTAAATATTTGAAATCAGCCATTTTTTGTAAAAATTCACCACCAAAATGACGAATTGCTATCCATTGAATAGTTTGCATATCTCGCAAACCGCCGGGGCTATTTTTTAAATCAGGCTCAAGATTATAAGAGGTGCTGTGATACTGCTTGTGTCGTTCATGTTGTTCTTGGATTTTTGCCTTATAAAAAGCTCGAGAAGGCCAAATTTTATCGCTAAAAATTTGTTTATGTAGCTCATCTAACAATAATTGATTGCCCGAAATAAGCCTTGATTCAATCAAATTGGTCATTATGGTAATGTCGTTTTTTGCTTCTTGTAAACAAATTCTTAATGTCCTAACACTATGCCCTATATCTAAATGTAAATCCCATAACAAACGAACTAAATCACTAATCTGTTTTTCAATCTCTTTTACCAACGGATAATCACTTAAAATCAAAATATCAATATCCGATAAAGGATGTAATTCAGCACGACCATAACCGCCAACAGCGATTAAAGCAATACGATTACGTTTAAAAAAAGAAGATACATGTTTAGGAATTTGATAAAAACACCATAGGCGCTCAAGCAAACGATCAATAAATTGACTACGTAAATAGACTAATATATCAATATCAACTTGTTGCTCAAATTGAATCATAGACCATTGTTGAAAAGCTTCAAGTTGCTGCTTTAGATAGCTGATATTTATTTGGTCATCGCTAAAATTAAGAGGAGAGATAGGGTAACACAAATGTGTTTTAGTCATAGCTATATAATTAATATCCAGACAATTCAATAGCTATATCGTTACCTGATTTTAAATGTCTGTCAAGTGACAGTTGGAAGTAATCAAATCTTTAGCGACCGATATTATTTATAAAAAAGGAACAATAATTTGTTCCTTTTGTAAAAAACTTTTAGGAGCTATACCATTTAGTATAAAAATTATAATTTGAAATCACTTAAATCATCTTCATTAATTTCAGAATCAATTTGTCCAACTAAATAAGAACTCATTTCCGCTTCTTGTGGAGCTACTTGGACATTATCAGATACGAGCCAGTTATTGATCCATGGAATTGGGTTTGATTTAGTATCAAATGGTAGTTTTAGCCCCACTGCTTGCATGCGAATATTTGTGATATATTCGACATATTGGCATAAGATATCTTTATTTAAACCGATCATTGAACCACCCTCAAACAGGTATTCGGCCCATTCTTTTTCTTGGTTAGCTGCTTGTAAAAATAGGTTATAACAATCTTGTTCGCACTCTTTGGCAATTTCGGCCATGTCAGGATCATCTTCACCACTGCGCAATGTGTTGATCATAAATTGTGTGCCGGTTAGATGTAGGGCTTCGTCACGTGCTATAAGTTTGATAATTTTTGCGTTGCCTTCCATTAGCTCACGTTCAGCAAAAGCAAATGAGCAAGCAAAACTGACATAAAAGCGGATGGCTTCAAGCGCATTTACACTCATTAAACAAAGATATAATTTCTTTTTGAGTTCTCGTAAGCTAATGGTGATGGTTTTATCATTAACATTGTGTTTACCTTCGCCAAGTAGATTGTAATAGCTGGCATAGCTGATAAGATCGTCATAATAACCTGCAATATCACCAGCACGTTTTTGAATTTCTTTATTCGTGACAATATCATCAAAAACAACAGAAGGATCGTTAACAATATTACGAATAATATGTGTGTATGATCGAGAATGTATCGTTTCTGAAAATGACCACGTTTCAACCCATGTTTCAAGCTCTGGAATTGAAATAAGTGGTAATAATGCAACATTGGGGCTACGTCCTTGAATGGAATCAAGCAACGTTTGATATTTTAAGTTACTAATAAAAATATGCTTTTCATGCTCTGGTAATGCAGCATAATCAATTCGGTCTTGAGAGATATCAACTTCTTCAGGGCGCCAAAAAAAGGACAGTTGTTTTTCAATTAATTTTTCAAACATTTCGTATTTTTGTTGATCATAACGAGCAACATTTACCGGTTGTCCAAGAAACATTGGCTCTTTTAGTTGATCATTGTGGACGTGTGAGAAGGTGCTGTAATTCATACTCATAATCGAACTCCTAACGAAATTGGGTAATTTTTCTTTAAACAAAAAGAAAAATAGGAATAGTATAGGATAACCGCTCAGTTATCCTATACTTTTATTTTAGTGCTGAATGAGGCAATTAGATTTTGCACGCTCCGCCTTCACAACCATCATCACTTGCTTTAAATTCAATATCGCCTTGAATATCTTCAGCGCCATCACGTGTATTATGATAATAAAGGGTTTTTACACCATATTTGTAAGCCGTGAGTAAATCAGCTAATAGCTGTTTCATCGGAACTTTATCATTCGGGAATTTGGTTGGATCATAATTAGTGTTCGCCGAAATAGATTGATCTATAAATTTCTGCATGATCCCCACTAATTGTAAATATCCAGTATTATTAGGGAGTTGCCAAAGTAGTTCGTAAAAGTTTTTTAGATTTTTATAGTCAGGTACCACTTGTTTTAAAATACCATCTTTAGAGGCTTTCACACTTATAAAACCACGTGGTGGTTCAATACCATTTGTTGCATTGGAAATTTGCGACGAGGTTTCAGATGGCATGAGTGCTGATAACGTGGAATTACGCAGTCCATAAGTTTTAATCGATTCTCGTAGTGATTCCCAATCATAGTGTAATGGTTCTTTAGTGATAGTATCTAAATCTTTTTTGTAAGTATCGATTGGTAAAATACCTTGAGCATAAGTTGTTTCGTTAAATAGTGGGCACGCCCCCTTTTCTTTAGCAAGGTTATTTGATGCTTTTAACAAATAATACTGCATGGCTTCAAAAGTGCGATGAGTTAAATTGTTAGCGCTGCCATCGGAATATTTAACCCCATGTTTTGCTAAATAATAAGCATAGTTAATTACACCAATTCCTAATGTCCGACGGTTGATTGAAGAGTTTCGCGCAGCAGGAACTGGATAATTTTGGTAATCTAGTAGTGAATCAAGTGCGCGTACTGTTAAGTCAGCAAGTTCTTCAAAGTCATCTAATGATTCAATTTTGCCAAGGTTAAAGGCAGATAATGTGCAAAGCGCAATTTCACCTTTTTCATCATTGACATTATTAAGCGGTTTAGTTGGTAGCGCAATTTCCATACATAAATTAGACTGATGAACTGGCGCTACTTGAGCATTAAATGGGCTGTGCGTATTGCAATGATCAACGTTTTGAATATAAATTCGCCCTGTTGATGCGCGTTCTTGCATGAGTAATGCAAAGAGTTCAACGGATTTAACCACGCGTTTACGAATATTTACATCTTGTTCATATTGGTGATACAGCGTTTCAAATTTATCTTGATCGGCAAAGAAAGCATCATAAAGCCCTGGTACGTCTGATGGACTAAATAGTGTAATGTTTTCATTTTTAATTAAGCGTTGATACATTAGTTTGTTGATTTGTACGCCATAATCTAAATGGCGTACACGGTTTTCTTCAACACCACGATTATTACGTAAAACCAGTAAACTTTCGACTTCTAAATGCCAAATTGGGTAAAAAATGGTTGCTGCACCACCACGTACCCCGCCTTGTGAGCATGATTTAACAGCAGTTTGAAAATATTTATAAAATGGAATGCAACCAGTGTGGAAAGCTTCACCACCACGAATTGAACTGCCTAAAGCACGAATTCGCCCCGCATTTATGCCAATTCCAGCTCGTTGTGATACATATTTAACAATCGCACTTGCCGTTGCATTGATAGAATCTAAGCTATCATCACACTCAATTAATACACAAGAACTAAATTGGCGAGTAGGTGTACGAACCCCTGCCATAATTGGTGTTGGCAATGAAATTTTAAAGGTAGATACCGCATCATAAAAGCGTTTAATATAGTTAAGGCGTGTTTCTTTCGGATAATTGGCAAATAAACAAGCCGCAACTAAAATATATAAAAATTGCGCGCTTTCATAAATCTCTCCAGTAACGCGATTTTGAACCAAATATTTACCTTCAAGCTGTTTAACCGCTGCATAGGAAAACGACATATCACGCCAGTGGTCAACAAACTTATCCATTTGTTCAAACTCCGCTTGCGTATAATCTTCAAGTAGATGCTTGTCGTAATGCTCACTACCAACCATTTTTTTCACGTGTTCGTAAAGTGCAGGTGGTGTAAATTGGTTATAAGCTTTTTTACGTAAATGAAAAATCGCTAAACGTGCTGCTAAATACTGGTAATCAGGGGATTGTTGTGAAATCAGGTCAGCGGCTGCACGTATAATTGTTTCATGAATGTCTGATGTTCTAATTCCATCATAAAATTGGATATGAGAACGTAATTCAACTTGAGAAACGGAAACATTTTCTAGCCCTTCGGCTGCCCACGCAATGACTCGATGAATTTTGTCGAGATTGATTGGTTCTTTATTTCCATCTCGTTTGGTTACTAGTATTGATTTATTCATTCTTTCTATCCACTTAAATTGTAAAATTTATCGTAAGGTATAATAATTGATAATTATCAAAATATACAATATATAGTGCCTATTAATAAGTTTATTACTATATATAGTGTATTTATTAATCAGCAACGTGGATTTTTTTAACTAAAATCAAGCGTGTTAGTTTTAAAATGTAAATTCAGCTTTTTGTTAAAAAAAGAGTAAAGATAGATATAAGTGGAAAAAGTGAAAATATCTCAACGATAAGAATTTCCTATGAATAGGTAGTTCTTGAATCTAGGAAAAACGATTAAGGTGTTACTATATAGCTATACATAATCCATTTTTGTTTTCAGACTCTCCTCTACAATAGTACTTAACATTATAGGTATGTCAATCACAATAATCATTGTTAGAGCCAACAATATATTGCCAAGCTTTTTTGGGTCAAGTGCATTTTTGGTATTGAATAACACTGTTACTACATCGTTGTTATTAGCGCTTGTAACCAGATCGTTACCTCGTTTTATTGACGCAATATAGCTTTTAGCAAGCCCATTTTAAGCCAGAAGTAAGTCAAATTTAGTACTGTAAAAAGTTGTGGCTTGGAAGTTTTTGTTGAGTATTTGTTCGATTGAATTAAAAAAACCTATTTATTATCCCATTAGTTTTCCTCACTATTTACTGCGTCAAGTGGTGCTAATTCTAGGCTAGCTTAACAAAAGGCAGTGTCTTTCAAGATGGTATACCTCTTTGCATGGTTGTGTAATGATAGATTCGTTGGGATATTTATTATTATTTGGAAGTCCGTATTTTGAAAACAAAACTAAATCGGCAGATAACTTGATATTTATAAAGACTGTACATACCTTTTTGTGATAGTAAGCAGAATGTATCGGTCGATATTGGTGTAAACTCAACTAATTGTTTTTCTGCTTTGATAGAGAATGTTCAATATTTTCTGAATACTTGAATGTTATAAATTAAACCTTTTAGATGATTGAATTAAGGTATTTATTTAATGGCAGTGCAGATACCATTTTTAGATTCACTTTCTCCTCGGCAGTGATATATAGCATTGTAAGTATGTAGATCACAATATTCTTTTTCATTCGTATCATACAGCCAGATGCGCCTATAAATGTTACCTTGGTTTGGCGCTGCTGCCCAAGAATTAGGATAAGCATTTTGGTTTGGATCGCCCCATTCACCTAATAATGTGCCTATTTCTCGGGTAAATCTTGCATATCTACCTTTTGGAGCATTGCTTACCTCATTTGCATAGCTTATGCGATAATTGCCGTTTAATTCTTTGCATCCTGAAACTATTTGTTCTGCACTTCCTCTATTGGCTCTTGGTTGGCCAATTAGGTTTTTATCCCAGCCACTGAACCATTTGGTAATAGTAAATGGGTACTCAATGGTCTTACCAGTAACTTTATTTTTTCCTTGAATGATAACGGTATATCCGTTATCAGAGTTCATAATAAGATCCCAGACCACTTTAGTGTTCATCACTTCTACAGTGTTAAATATGACCGTCACAGTATCAGCATTGCTAGAAATAGTCACAAGTTTATCTCCTTTTACGATCTTCCAAATGTAATGTTGAGCAAGCCCATTTTTTGCTAATAAGAGATCAAATTTTGCACCATAAAAAGCGGTTGTCGGGAAGTTTTTGCTTGCATCGATATTAGATTGAATTAAGAAGCCATAGTTTTTATTCCATTCATTTCTTGCACTAACTGCTGCTTGTGTGGGGGCAAGCTCAGGTTTTGCATAACATATACCTGTGTCTTCTAATATGGTATAAATTTTTGACGGGTGAGTGAGTATATTGCCATTTGGATATTCATTAGCCTTAGGTTCACCATACTTTGAAAATAATGTTAAATCAGCGGATATTTTTACTTTATAAGGCGCTAATTGTCCTTTCTGCGTTAATGAACAAAATGTCTCTTCGTCTGTTGGCGTAAATTCAGTTAATTGATTTGATGAATTTGTGTAATACCAGATCATTTTTACTTTTTCTTTTATGCCAAGATAATCTAGTTCATCACCATCAATATCTATATATTGCTCGTTATTGGGCTGTTTTAGTGGGGCTAGCTTTATGCGGTTTTTAAATGGATAGCTAATGGGTAATGTAGCACGGCTTATTTCATTGCCATAATAATTCTTGCTATCAATAGTTAAGCCAAAAAGGTCAAAATCATCAATATGCGCCTCAATTCTGTCAGTTAATCTCGGTTTGCTTCCTTCAATTATATTGACTGTTTGGGCAGATAAAATGGCATAACTTATTGTTGTAAATTGTAATAGGTATATTGAACACACAATTGTTTTAATATGTTTTTTAGCTACATTCATTATTATTTTTTCCATTATCTCTATTTAAAACAATCATTGTGGCTTTAATTTTAATTAAGATTTTTGGTTTAAATTTTGGATAGGGGATTGCTTAGCATAGGCGCTTTATTTTATATAAACAAATCGTTTGATACGATCAATTTAGGCGCCATTAATAGTATACATCTATTTATAGTAATTTTATTTATTGCTGATATCTTTTATTTTTCGATAGCTAATATGTAAATACCCCATACTGATCATCAACAATCCAAGTCAGTGAAGTACCAATATATGAAACAACATTTGTCATCGTATCTGATACCGCCGGTCTGTTGTCAGTTGACAGTGAATGTATCAGGTTACTATGCTTGGCTAAAACGTGAGACTAAATCAACGGGGGATGTTTGATAATATCAAAGCGCTTTATTGGCAACATAAAGCCCGCTTAGGTGCACCAAGTTTAGTACATGATATCAGAGGCAAAGGCTACGATGTATCAAAAAGAACCGCCAGTCGAATATTACAAAAATTAGGATTACGAAGTAAAGTAGCACGCAAATTTAAACTTCGGGTAGCACCTAAGCTATTTTATAATATGCTACCCAATACCTTAGTTAGCGCTAGCGCTTTTTTATGATTTATTTTTGAGGCTGTGATTTTAAACTCAGCTCAGCAAACATCTGTTTGAGCTTACGATTTTCAGCTTCTAGCTCTTTTAGACGTTTGAAGTTTCCAACCACCCTATTTTCTTCCATCGATAAAAAGTTGAATTACCCATACCTTATTTACGACAAAGCTCCTTAACAGGAATACCTGCCTCTGCTTCTTTTAAAATAAGTAAGATTTGATTTTCAGTCATTTTTTCATAGTTAAATCCTCTTTAATTTTTATCATAGAGAATTTACTACTTTTTGCTGTACTATTTTATGGGATGGTTACAGATCAATGCGATTTGCAATAATCGTTCATTCATTTCTATTAGTAGATAGTAGATTATTATTCAATTAATAATAAAAATTTTGTTATTAGAAATGAGTGAAATTGTGTATAAAAACATAAGCCACAGCACAATTAGTTGTGTTGTAGCTTGTGTTTTAAATACAAGCTAATATAAGAAATGAACAGGTAAATATTGAATCAAAATACCAGATATTGAATGTTATTAATTAAATCCTTTAGAGGGTTGAATTAAAGTTTTTATTTAATAGCAGTACAGATACCATTTTTAGATTCACTTTCTCCTCGGCAGTGATATACAGCATTGTAAGTGTGTAAATCACAATATTCTTTTTCATGCTCATCATATAGCCAAAGGCGCTTATAAGAATTACCTTGGTTTGGTGCTGCCGCCCAAGAGTTAGGATAAGCATTTTGGTTTGGATCACCCCATTCACCTAATAATGTGCCTATTTCTCGGGTGAATTTTGCATTTTTACCTTTTGGTGCATTGCTTACTTCGTTTGCATGGCTTATGCGATAATTACCGCCTAAATTTTTGCACCCTAAAACTATATCTTCTGCACTTCCTCTATTGGCTTTCGGTTGGCCAATTAGTTCTTTATCCCAGCCACTGAACCATTTGGTAATAGTAAATGGGTACTCAATAGTCTTACCAGTAATTTTATTTTTTCCTTGAATGATAACTGTATACCCATTATCAGGTTTCATAATATGATCCCAAGCCATTTTAGTGTTCTTCGCTTCTTCGGTGTTGAACATGACTGTCACTGTATCAGCATTACTAGAAATAGTCACAAGTTTATCTCCTTTTACTATCTTCCAAATGTAATTTTGGGCAAGTCCATTTTTTGCTAATAGAAGATCAAATTTTGCACCATAAAAAGCGGTTGTCGGGAAGTTTTTGGTTGAATCAATATTAGATTGAACTAAGAAACCATTCTTTTCATCCCATTGATTAGCAGCACTTCCTTTTGCATCATCAGGTTGCAGCTCTGGTTTTGCGTAACAGAACCCAGCATCGGGACTTATCGTATAGGTTTTAGATGGCTGTCTGGTCACTTTATTATTGGGATATTGCTTAGTTGATGGTTTTCCATATTTTGACGTTAATATTAAATCCCCTAATATTTTTATTTTATACGGACCAAATTTTCCCCCTTTTGCTAATGAGCAGAGTGTATCAGATTCTGCAAGGGTAAATTCTACCATTTGGTTCTTAGTATTAGTATAATACCATATCATTTGTGGAGGAGATTGTGTTGTAAGATCTCCTAATTCGTCACCATCAACATCAACATATTGTTGTGTATCAGGTTGTTTTATTGGAGCTATTTTAATTTGATTTTTTAATGGATAAGCTGATGATATTGGAAGTTGTGTTACCTCGCTTCCATAGTAATTTTTATTGCCAACAGATAACCCAAATAGATCCAAATCTTCTATGCTTTTTTCTAATTGTGGCGATAATGATGGTGAAGTCCCTTCAATACTTTTAGCCGTTTGGGTCGATAGTTTGGCACAAATTTCTGCGCTAAAAAAGAAAGAAATCAGTCCAAATATAATTTTATTAAAGTCACTTTTAGTTATTCTTTTTTTCATGCTATTTTCTACTTATTATTTGTTCTGTGTTTAAAATTATCTTTTACATATTTACCCTAAATTTTATGTAAAGTTTTCTTTCCATGAAACTAACGCAATTATTTTATTATTATATACAAATTAATAATAAAATAATTGTTACTACCTATTATATAATTAGTTAAGATCTTTCAAAATATTTTTATATTTTGTTATAAGGTGGAAAGCTAATTAAATATCTAAACTGTAGGAAAACATCAAGTTGTTTACACTTCATGATTAAAATAATCCTCTAAAAACTCATAAGGTGTTTTCCCCGAAATCGCTTAAGTTTTTGTTGCCTATCTTTTGAATCTTCGAATATTTGCATATCATGCCACATCTCCATTAAAGTACGTATGACTTTTTCCGCTTTCCCATTTGTTTGCGGGCAGGCTGGTTTAGTAACTTTCTGATTTATCAGATGATTATTACCTATTTTAACAAATAGGTATTCATTTGTACCTTGATATTCACGCCCATTATCGGAATGAATACATTCAACGGTATAAGGACATTGAGCTAGCACATCATTTTGTAAAAATAATGCTGAGCTATATTGAGATTTATCAAGGTAAATGCCCGCATAAAGCTCACGTGAAAAATTATCAATGCCAACAAAATAGTTAGTTTTGTTTTTTTATGCCTATTCATTACTCTAGTTTCTCAAATTACTGCAAACAACGCAAGTAATTCCTACATTTAAACAATTCGGGCTATAAAGTGTGAGACGATAAAATAGAGTATAAAATTAGCTATTTTATTTAGATTTGTAGCGTTGTAAGGTGCTTGTGCGATTTTGTTCTTCTATCCATGCTAGTTTATCGGCATAATTTTTTTCCGCACCACGCATTGTTGGATGGTAATATTTTGTATCGGCCATTTCAGGGGGAAAATAGTTTTCTCCGGCGGCAAAGGCATTGGGCTCATTATGAGCATAGCGATATTGCGCACCATAACCTAAATTTTTCATCAAACTGGTTGGCGCATTGCGTAGGTGTTCAGGGACATCATAATCTGGTTTGGATGTTGCATCCTTCATCGCTTGGTTAAAAGCAAGATAAACAGCATTACTCTTAGGTGCACAAGCAAGATAAACAATGGCTTGAGCGATAGCCCGCTCACCTTCTGCTGGCCCAACTCGAGTAAAGCAGTCCCAAGCAGCTAAAGCTACTTGCATGGCTCTTGGATCAGCATTACCAACATCTTCTGATGCAATGGCTAATAATCGACGTGCTACGTATAATGGATCACCACCAGCCGAAATTATCCTTGCATACCAATAAAGAGCGGCATCGGGGGCTGAGCCTCTAATTGATTTATGAACAGCTGATATAAGATCATAAAAACGGTCACCTTGGTTATCAAATCTTGCACTTCGCTCACCAATGACCTCTTTTAGTAATTCAGGTGTTAATGCTTTGCCATCCGACATATTAACAAGCAATTCAAGAGTGTTAAGCGCTCGTCTAGCATCACCACCAACGAATTCGGCAATTTGTTTTTTTGTTTCTTCTGGTAGAGTAATATTTCGGTTGCCATAACCACGATCGGGATCTTCCATCGCTTGTTGCAAAATTTGCTCAATATCATCATTGCTCAATGATTTAAGTAAATAGACCCTAGCACGAGATAATAATGCTGAATTTAATTCAAAAGATGGGTTTTCCGTCGTTGCACCAATAAATGTGACGGTGCCGTCTTCAACATACGGTAAAAAAGCATCTTGTTGGCTTTTATTAAAACGATGGACTTCGTCAACAAATAAGATCGTTCTTACCCCTGATTGTTGATTAATTTTGGCACATTCAATTGCTTCTCTAATATCTTTGATACCAGAAGTTACCGCCGAAATACGCTCAACTTTGGCATTAGCATGGTGAGCAATAATTTCAGCAAGCGTGGTTTTACCTGTACCTGGTGGTCCCCATAAAATCATTGAATGTAAATTACCCGCTTCAATGGCTTTTGAAAGTGGTTTTTCTTTTCCTAATAGATGTGTTTGCCCAATGTATTGTGATAAGATCTTCGGGCGCATTCTTGCTGCTAGAGGCTTAAATTCATCAGTTGTAAATTCAAAAGACATACTAGGCATGATACACTGTATCCATTCTTTGCGATATTAAACGTATTATATACTTGTTAATCAATAAGTGAAAAATAAAATAGCTTTCCGCATAAATCGAAAAAAGCTAATATTCTTACTTAAATTTAGTTTGTTAACAGTTTTTTTAGAATACAGTTATTTTCTAGGACGCAGACATAAGGATTTATCATGAAAAAATTTTTATTATTAATTGGGTTATTGGTTAGTATGTCGTCAGCATGGGCAAACGATAAAGAAGTTTTGCAACAACGCCTAGATAAAATTGATGGCTTTTATGCTCAGTTTTCACAGGATGTAAAAACTGTCGATAATCAACCTGTTCAACAAGGAAAAGGCGATTTATGGGTGACAAGGCCTTATTATTTTAATTGGACAATGAATGAGCCTGATGTAACATCAATTATCTCAGATGGTGAAAGTCTTTGGGTTTATACGCCAGCTGTTGAGCAAGTGAGTGTCATGAATTTGAAAAAAGCCGTTGATAATCGTTTAATGTTACTTATTTCTGATAGCCATAATCCGATTTGGAATGCTTATAATGTAACGCGTAAGCAGAATTCATTTACACTTAAGCCAACAGATGGTTCTAATCAAGACTTTGTCATTTCGGTTTTACCAACTGGCATGATCTCAAATTTTACGATAATTGAAGAAGATGGTCAGCGTAGTTTTTATGACTTGTCTCACCAAGTGTTAGGTAAAGTTGATTTAAATAAATTTAAATTTATCCCACCAACAGGGGTTACTATTGATGATCAACGTTAGCCTATTATGACATCACGGAATATGTCAATCCGTAATATATTAGCGTTATTTTTTATATAAAATAACGCTAATAAGATCATAAAAATTTTTCCTATCGGTTTATATCAGAATTTAGTCAAATATAATGTTTTATTTCTTTCTATAAAATTTTCACTCCTTTTGTTTTAACCTATTAATTTTTTTTAAAATAAAATTGTGCACAATAATTTTTCTTATCTAAGTTAATAAAATAATTTTGATGTTGATCACATTTATCCAATAAACCCTTTAAAGCTAAATTTTTAGCTCTGCATACTCAATTGCAGTGGTTCACTTTTTATAGGATAAATTATGACAAACGCATTTTATAACAAACCAACTTATTGGTTTGCTTCATGTTACAGTTTTATGTATTACGCTGCAGGTAGTTTCGTCTTTTCATTTTATGCCATATGGCTAAGTAAGGAGATTGGTTTAACGGCAAAACAGACAGGCATTATTTATTCATTTAATTACTTTATCTCATTAATTATTATGATTGTGTATGGTGTTTATCAGGATAAATTAGTTCTGAAAAAACATCTTATCTGGTTTCAAAGTATCATTATTACCTGTGCTGCTCCTGCATTAATTTATGTTTATGAACCTCTATTACGGCATAGTTTTTATATTGGCGTTATTTTTGGTAGCTTCTTTTTGGGGTTTGGTTGGGTTGCTGGAATGGGATTAATTGACTCCTATTGTGAAAAAATCAGCCGAGCATTTGGATTTGAATTTGGTCAATGTCGCACTTGGGGGTGTATTGCTTATGCTGTAGGTACTTTTATTGCTGGTATTTTGATTAGCATAAATCCTCATTTGAATTTCTGGGCTGCATCAGTCGTAGGAATCTGTTTTATGATTCTAAATTTTAATTTTAAACCAGATTTAAACAAATCATCTGAAGCAATTTTTCAGAAAAAGGACAAATTAAGTTTTAACGAAATTATGTCTGTCTTTGCGCTGAAAAAATTCTGGATATTTGTTGTTTATGTGCTTGGTACCTATAGTCTTTATAATATTTATGATCAGCAATTGTTTCCTGTTTATTTTACTCAGCAATTTGAAGATGTAAATGATGGCTATCGCTTATATGGTATCTTGAACTCGTTTCAAGTTTTTCTAGAAGCTGCTGTGATGTTTTGCGTGCCATTCGTTGTAAATCGTGTTGGGGCAAAAAATGCTTTGATTTTTGCTGCATTTATTTCAGCTTCGCGCATCTTCCTTACAGGGCATGTTAGTAGCATTGCCATTATTTCAATCATTAAACTTATGCACTGTTTAGAGATTTCTACCATTTTAGTTTCCGTATTTAAATATATTGATATTAATTTTAATGCTCGTCTTTCAGCAACCGTCTTTTTAATCGGTTATCAGGTTGCAGGCTCTGTTGGTGTTATTTTGTTTTCTACTCTTGTCGGTGATTTTTATGATACCAATGGTGCATCAACAACATTTAATCATCTTGGGTTAGTCGTTTTAGGATTTATGATTTTTGCTATTTTCTTTTTATGCGGTGATAAAAAAGCAAAATACATAAATAAAAAAATTAGTTAAATATAAATAGTTTTAACAAATTGCATTTTATAAACATTAGTAAGGATTGATAATGAACATATATAATTCAGTAACACAATTTCACTTTGAACAGACTAGAACTATTTCGCCAGAAAATATGACAGGAGAAAAAGGTAAATCTTGCATGAAAGCAAGCATTTTAGGTCCAAGCCGTAAAGGACAGGGATGCATTTCAATTCCTGCTGGTAAAACAGTCACTATTGCCGAAATTTCAGGGCCTGCAGAAATTCGTCATATGTGGTTTACCTTAACTGATAGAACACATTGCGGTAGTTTTGTGTTACGTGATGTTGTTATTCGCATTTACTGGGATGATGAATCAGTGCCATCAGTCGAAAGCCCGATTGGTGATTTCTTTTGTAATGGTTTTGGAGCAAGATGTGATATTAATTCAATGCCAATCGTAGTTAATCCTACGGGGGGATTTAATAGTTATTTTAGAATGCCATTTAATAAAAAAGCGAGAATTGAAATTCAAAATGAACATGAAGCTGATTTACAGCATTTCTTCTTTACTATTAATTATGCCTTAATGCCAAAACCATTTGAGGCTCCACTTTATTTTCATGCTCAATGGCGTAGGCAACGAGTAACTAATTATGCCGAAGATTATGTGCTATTAGATAATATCAAAGGGCATGGTTATTATGTCGGTACTTACTTAGCTCTAACCGCTTTGGAACGTTACTGGTGGGGAGAAGGAGAGTTTAAGTTTTACCTTGATGATGATAGCGAATATCCAACTCAACATTCAACAGGATCTGAAGACTATTTTGGTGGTGCATGGGCATTCCATAATCGTGATAAGCAAGGTCGCCCATCAGCTAAATGCTTTCAAACGTTATTTATGGGTTATCCATATCAAACCAATCGTGATGCAACGCGTGACTTTTTTCAAACAGGGGATGCTAATCCTGTACACGGTTTTGGTGATGATGCTCTACCAATGCATGGGCTATATCGTTGGCATTTACCTGATCCTATTGCATTTCACAAAAATATTAAACTTGCATTTCAACAAATAGGTAACGATGATATAAGATTGTATGAACGTTGTGACGATATTGCTAGTGTTGCGTATTGGTACCAAAATCCTTCGGCTAATTGCAATCCAATATTTCCTAACAAGCAACAACGAACTCCTCGTTGATATATAAAGGGAATAGTGCTATGGCGAGTAATAAATTAAAAATCAATGATATTGCTCGTTTGGCTGGCGTGTCGGCAACGACCGTCAGCCATATTTTTAATAAACGAGATAAAAAATATCGCATTTCAACACAAACACGGCAACGCGTTCTATCCATCGCAGAACAGTACAGTGATCAAGCTCATATTCGCCAATATCTGGTTAAAGCAAATAGTACGGATACCATAGGCGTGATAGTTCCAGACATGTCCAATTCTTTTTTTTCCATGTTTTTGCACTATTTAGAATCTTCATTTAGACAAAAAAACATACAATTATTAATAACTTGTAGTCATTATAATAAAGAAATAGAAATTAAAGTGGCACAAAACTTAATTGAACGAAAAGTTGATGCTATGATCGTCGTTACTTCATTAAATAGTGATGAGTTTTATGTTGATATTAATCAAAATACGCCAGTATTGTTTTTCGATCGTTATATTAAAGATACTTCATTGCCGTTTATCACGAGTGAATCATTACACTCTGTTGCAGAGCTAATTTATCCATATGCTAAACAATTAGATGAATTTTATTTCATTGGGTGTGATACACAATTAACTTCAATCGAAGCCAGATTGCAAGGCTTTAAAAAAGGTCTTCAACAGGTTGGATTAAACGTCAACTCACAATGGTTATTGAGTGATGACTATTGTCCTAATAAAGGATATGAATTACTCAAACAGCTTCACAAAAAATTAGGGCGACTGCCAAAGGCTATTTTTACTCCTTCATGTAATATATTACAAGAAGTGCTTAGCTATTTAGTGGAAGTAGAAGTTAAACCACAACAAATCTATTTGTGTTCTTATGATTATAATATTTATCTGAATTACTCTTACTATCCAATTGATACTATTGCTCAAGATTTTCAAAGCATGGCTTACACTTGTGTCGATGTAATTGATGCTCTACTTAAATTCAAAGAATTAAAAAACAAAGCTTTTTTTATCAAACCACAAATTATACGCCACCGTTAGAGCGATGCTGATATTATTAACGGTTAGCGTTTTTCATAATCCGTGCTTTGTCAACTTGCCACTGACGCTCTTTAATATCTGTGCGTTTGTCGTACTCTTTTTTACCCTTGGCAACACCAATTTTTACTTTTGCCCAAGCGTTTTTCCAATAAAGCGAAAGGGCAACAACCGTATAACCTTGGCGATTAATTTGACCAAATAAGGAATTAAGCTCTCTTTCGTTTAATAATAATTTTCGATTACGCATAGGTTCGCATACAACATGAGTTGATGCGACATTAAGTGGTGTAATAGTAGCCCCAAATAACCATGCTTCACCGTCTTTAAGCAAAACATAACTATCACTAATATTTGCTTTTCCCGCACGTAGTGATTTCACTTCCCAACCTTGCAGAGATAAGCCCGCCTCAATTTCCTCTTCAATAAAGTACTCATGGCGTGCGCGTTTATTTAAAGCTATAGTTGCCGCACCCGGCTTGTGTAATTTTTTCTTAGTCATAATATGCTATATTATAGAGTTACATGATATTATATGCTACTAATTTTATTTTTTTATTTAATTTCTTATGGCACATGTTTTTCGTGAGGTTATTGAACCTTATTCTATAGAACAAATGTTTAGTTTAGTCAATGATATTACCAAATATCCCGAATTTGTTCCCGATTGTATCGCAACTGGTATTATTAGCAAACAAGATAATACGTTGACTGCGTTTATTGAAGTTGAAAAATTAGGCTTTAAAAAAGCTTTTACTACAATAAATTTAATTAATCAACCACATTCTATTGATATTAAATTGCTTGAAGGACCATTTAAATACCTGTCGGGAAAATGGCAATTTACTTCAATAAGTGAAAGTCAAAGTAAAATTAGTTTTAGCTTAGATTTTGAGTTTAAAAATAAGTTATTAGATATTGCTTTTACTCCCATATTTAAAGAGTTGATGACTAATATGGTCAATGCGTTTTCACAAAGAGCAAGGCAAATATATTAAAATGATAAATATTCAAATTGTTTATGCATTACCAAATAATGTAACAGTTATTGATTGTGAAGTTGACGAAAAAACAAACATCTTGCAAGCAATAAAAAAATCCAATATCTTATCAAAATGTCAAATTAAATTAGATGAAAATTTAGTTGGCATCTACGGAAAACGTTGCGATGTTAATGAACTGGTTAAAAATGGGGATCGGATTGAAATCTACCGAACATTAATCAATGATCCAAAAGAAATAAGACGAAGAAAAGCCGCTCAAAAAAGCAATGACGAAAGGCAAAGGAAACCGAATGCATAACCTGCTAATTGAAAAGATCGAAACTTTATGCAAAAATCGAGGTACAAAACTGACGACACAACGTCGAACTGTTTTAGATATAATGCTGACAGCAAATAAAGCAATGAGTGCCTACGATCTTTTAGATCTGCTCAAAGTCAGTGAACCACAGGCTAAACCACCGACAATTTATCGTGCACTTGAATTTTTACTTGAACAAGGTTTTATTCATAAAGTGGAGTCCACCAATAGCTATATTATTTGTCCACATTTCCAAGATCCCGAACATATTTCAATTTTATTTATTTGCGATAAATGCCAACAGATCATCGAAAAACATTCACAAGATATCGAATATCAATTAAAAAATTTAGCACAGCAATCTGATTTTTTAATCAAACATAGTGTGCTAGAAATACATGGGTTTTGTCAACAGTGTCAATCTTGATCATTACTCTTTGGTTAATTAATATTGCCTGCGATACTGTCGGGCAAATTGCATTTAAATATGCAGCGATTAATTCCAAAGATACGCAAGGCCTGCGTTATTGGCAAAAACTTTTTGGTAACTATTGGTTATGGCTAGGTTTTGCTGCTTACTTTATTGGCTGTATTTTTTGGCTAGCTTTTTTAAGCTCTGTGCCATTATCTCAAGGAATATTACTGGGATCATTTAATATGATTACTGTTATGCTAGCTGGTCGGATTTTATTTAAGGAACATCTGACGAGCTTTCGTCTTATTGGTATCCTTTTTATTACGATAGGCGTAGTTTTGGTTGGACTTACGTAATGAAAAAATTTTATATTATTGGGTTTATCTTACTATTGTTTTTTGATACGTTTGGTCAAACAAGCTTTAAGTTAACCGCATTATCGGCGATGCCCCTTGAAATGAGCATTGATTGGTTTATCCGTATTTTTACTCATAGGTGGGTTTATTTGGTAATTATTGGGTATACTGGAGCATTTGTCACATGGATGATATTATTAAAAAAAGCACCTGTAGGCCCCGCTTTTGCCGTTTCTCATTTACAGTTAGTTACGGTAATGTTGGTTTCGGCTATTGCATTTGATGAGCCAATTGCATTTATACGTATGCTTGGTGGGCTATTCATTATTATTGGTATTGTTTTTTTAGCTCTGGCAGAACAAAAATTAAATCGTAATACTTAAAATTTTTTATACTGAAGCGTAGTACTTTCTTAAGCTTTTTGACAATAGGTAATATAGTAATTGATTAGGCTTAACTAAGCATATTTAGTGGGAGATACAATATAATTAATAGATATATTGTGTCTCCCAATCTGGTATCAGCTTATCCCCTATAGAGGTAAGCTTAGTTGCGTTCACGTTCCATTACAATTAAATAGGCTTCCCTTTTCCAAAATAAAAATAAACGACGCATATCTTTTTCCATCGTCACTACACGCCAGCCATCTTTAGCATTTTGATTTAAAAATTCGGAAAATTTAACCTCGTTAGCATTCGCTGAGCCTAAAAGTAATGAAGACAATGCGCCTTCTTGGAAAACAACTACCTTATATTCTTTCATAACAATTAAAACCTTAATATTATTTTTAACAATACAATTTTTAATGATAAGTAACATTAAAAATTCTCGGCATTATATATTATGTAAATTTTGTTTCCTAGCACATAATTAATCTTCCATAAAAATATATGATTAGTATGTTTTTGTTCAGTTTGTTGCTTAAGACTTTCGGTTTATGGTTAAAAGTTTAATTTGATAGTAATGTGCACAGTATAACTCTCTTGTTATGTAGTTCTATATGGCATATTAATTTATAATGAAAAATTAAAAATACCCTCACATTAAAACATAAGATTGCATAATGAGAAAGGCAATTAAAACTAAATCATTATAAATGGGCTAAATTTGTTTATCCAAATTTTTAAGCATTTCGATAATTGGTCGATTAGCATCAGGGAACTCATCAGCATTTAAATCTTGCTGATCTACCCAACGGCTGGGTTGCCCTTCTTTTGCAAAAGGAACACCATCCCATTCTTCTACTAAATAAGCATAGATAGTAATATCGCGATCATCATAACTGTGTTCGACTGTTTTTAAGAATTGGGCTTGGTGGATATGAATGTCAACTTCTTCAGCAATTTCACGTTGTAGGGTTTGATAGGGTATTTCTCCTGCTTCTATTTTCCCTCCAGGAAACTCCCAAAATCCCGCTAGATGGGAATCTTCACCGCGTTGGGTAATAAAAATTTGACAATTTTGTGAACGAATAATACCTACAGCAATTTCAGTATGTTTTTTCATAATTGTGTTTGTCTATGAGTTAGGTTAGGGAAAGCTTAACCTTTCCCTTTTAGTTCTTGTCGATCTTAATCGACGATTTAAGCATCAATTTTGCTCAATCATACTAAATTATTATCTTATTGAACAGATCCATGGCAGTGTTTATATTTTTTACCTGAACCACAAGGGCATGGATCATTGCGCCCAACTTTAGCTTGTGTACGCATTATCGGTTGAGCTACTGATTGGCTTTCATTTTCACCACTCATGCTCACTACTGACTCATGATTAGCTTGTTGCTTAGCCATTAGTTTTTCCATTTCAGCTAGACGTTGGCGTTCTGCTTCATCAACTTCTTCTTGTGAACGAATTTGCACACGGCTCAAAACACCAATAACATCATATTTTAACGATTCTAACATGCTAGCAAACATATTAAATGATTCGCGTTTATATTCTTGCTTTGGATCTTTTTGCGCGTAGCCACGTAAATGAATACCTTGACGCAAATAATCCATGGCGGCTAAATGTTCTTTCCAAAGAGTATCAAGTGTTTGTAACATAACACTTTTCTCAAACTGCCTAAATGCGTCAGCACCAGCAATATTTTCTTTCTCTAAGTACCTGTCTTTTGCCATTTGTAAGATGCGTTCACGCAATGTTTCTTCATGTAAATTTTGCTCTTCATCTAGCCATTTTGCCACTGGTAGATCCAAATCAAAATCTGTTTTTAGCGCTACTTCAAGCCCTGAAATGTCCCACATTTCTTCAATTGATTGCGGTGGAATATATTGGTCAATTAGGGTATTGAATACATCTCCTCGGATTGAATCAATAGTATCTTTGATATCGGTATTATCAAGTAAGTCGTTTCGTTCACGATAAATTACTTTACGTTGTTCATTGGCGACATCATCATACTCAAGAAGTTGTTTACGGATATCAAAATTGCGGTTTTCAACTTTCTTCTGCGCATTGGCTATTGCTTTTGTTACCCATGGGTGTTCAATAGCTTCATCTGTCATACCTAGTTTACGCATCATGTTACCCACACGCTCAGATGCAAAAATTCTCATTAATGGATCTTCAAGTGATAGGTAAAAACGAGAAGCACCTGGATCGCCTTGACGGCCAGCACGACCACGTAGTTGGTTGTCAATACGGCGCGATTCGTGACGCTCTGTACCCAAAATATATAATCCACCTAGTGCTAAAATTTCTTCATGTTTTGTTTGCCACGCTTGTTTTGCCTTTTCGATATCTTCAGGTGTTGGGTTTTCAATTTTTGCTATATCATTTTGCCAGTTACCGCCAAGCATAATATCGGTACCTCGCCCCGCCATGTTAGTTGCAATAGTAACTGCTCCTTTACTCCCAGCATTAGCAATGATTTCGGCTTCTTGAGCATGGAACTTAGCATTTAGCACATTGTGTTTAATTCCTGCTTTTTTAAATGCTTGTGAGACTAGTTCAGATTTTTCGATTGAAGCTGTTCCAACTAAAACAGGTTGTCCTGTTTTTACACATTTTTGTACATCAGCTACAATTGCATTGATCTTTTCTATTTCAGTTATGTAAACAAGATCAGGGTGATCTTTTCTTTGCATAGGACGATTAGTTGGGATAACAATTGTATCTAAACCGTAAATCTGATTAAATTCAAATGCTTCAGTGTCCGCTGTGCCTGTCATACCAGCTAATTTTTCATATAATCGGAAATAGTTTTGGAATGTAATTGAAGCAAGTGTTTGGTTCTCATTTTGGATTTTAACATGTTCTTTCGCTTCAACTGCTTGATGCAATCCATCAGACCAACGACGTCCCTCCATTGTTCGACCTGTGTGTTCGTCAACAATGATGATTTCGTTATCTTTAACAATATAATCAACATCGCGGTGAAATAGATGATGGGCACGTAGAGCAGCATTAACATGATGCATTAAAACAATATTATTTGGTGCATAAAGTGATTCATTACTCTTCATAATGCCTTGTTTAATCAATAACTCTTCGACTTTTATTAATCCTCGTTCAGTTAAGTTAACTTGGCGTGATTTTTCATCAATTGAAAAGTCTCCATCGCCTTGAAACTGATCAGAGTCTTCCTTTTCTTGACGAATTAAATAAGGGATAATCTTATCAATACTGATATATCTATCGGAACTATCTTCAGCTTGTCCT
>NZ_LZHP01000037.1:0-9415 GCF_001690605.1 Gilliamella sp. Nev6-6
GGTTTACACAAGTTCGAGAAGAGTAAGTATAATGATCTGTAAGTTTATATATTTTACATTTAAATATAATTAAAGGTTGTCATATTAATCGTGTTTTTAAGCAATTATACACGGTGTGAAATAACATATTAATAATATCCAGTTTCAAGAAAAAATGCCGTTTTATAGGTAATAAAAAATATTTGATTTTGTTACCCAGTTATTTTACTTCGGTTTTATAAATATAATATCTAATCTGAAGTTACCGGCCAATTACCGAATTTGTATTTTAAGTAATATTATTTTAGGAGTTTTAAAAAATGAATCTAATCTGGTCTGCAGTAGGGCAAGTTGTCAGTTCGTGTCTTCCAGTTTTTTTATTAATTTTTCTTGGTTGGTTATGTGTACAACAAGGAATCTTCACAAAAGATGCTAAAAAATTATTATCAGGGCTTGTCTCAAACTTTGTCTTCCCAGCGTTACTTTTTGTGCATACTTCGCATGCTAAACCCTCGCAAATATTTAATGGTATTTGGATGTTTGCGTTTTTCTGTACTATGTCATTTTTATGGATAATTTGTTTTTTAACCAATAAATACATATTACATAAAGATTTAAAGTCAACGGCTATGAATACTATGTTGTGTTGCTTTCCAAACATGGGGGGGATGGGGGTTCCTTTCTTAACGTTGATGTTAGGTGCGGCTTCTACTATTTCAGTTGCGATTGCTAATTTTGTTGTGGCGTTATCATTGATTCCAATGACAATATTCTTGTTAGAGTTATGCGATACTAAAATGTCTGGTGGTAAGGTAACTGGTGATATGATATTTAGTGCAGTCAAAAACTCACTGATGAAACCAATGTTTTTAGCTGTTATTTTAGGGTTAATTGTGAGCGTTACCGATGGAACAAAATGGTTACCTCATTTTGTGTTTAATACCTTTGATATTATGTCTAATGCTTGTAACTTTATTTCGCTTATTGCAGTTGGTGTTGGTATTCATGGTGTTAAATTAACATTGTCTAAACCATTAATGATCAATGTGATATTGAAAAGTTTTATTACACCTGTAGTGGCGCTTATTTCTGTATATTTATTTGGTATTACCGGTATGGAAGCTGAAGAACTGGTCTTTTTATTAGCAATGCCAACGGCATCAACAGCTGTTATTTTGGCTTATAATTGGAATGTTGAGCAAGAACAAGCGTCAAGTATTTTCTTTGTATCAACAGTTTTATCTATTTTTATTTTACCAACGTTATTACTCATTATGGATTTCACCATTCCTGGCGTTGCTTAATAAATGCCAAATATAATGCTCTCATTGCTTTTAACAGGGTGAGGGCATTAGCAATAAAAATCCCAATCTAATTTGATACTCAAAAAGTAACTTAACAATCGATTATTCAATATGTGGTTCTAGTGACAGTTAATGCTGCCGTTAAATTCTATAATTATAGATGTGAATTGTGAGCTTAAATTGGTTTGTGCGCCTTGCTAGTAATATTTTTTCCATATCCAAATAGGAAAAAGCACGCTTATGCCATTTTGTTTATTTGTTAAAAATCAGTCAGAAAAACCATTGATTTTATTGAAGTTTTTGTTGGCGTATTTTAGGGTGCTGTGCTAGGGGTTGTTTATCCTTTTAACCATAAGATTTACAGTTAACATCAATGTTTGTTTTTTTATATCCTATTTACCTCATTATTCTATTATTGCTTATCGTGTTCTGTTTTAATCATTTTGCAATTTTTTTTGCAAAAATACCAACTAGGTAAGCCAATTTATATCGCTTATACTTAATTTATAAAGTAAATAGGTGAATATGGATCGGCTATGTAAATATCCCCCCAAAGTTAGTATAAGATTCAGGTAGAAAATTACGCTGCTTGCTTGAATATAATCTATGGTTATACCATGTAATTTTGCCCAGCCGATGAATGTTTTTCCTGTGAATTCCGGTCCGTTATCTACTCATATTTCGAGTTGATAACCATGATATCTGGTCAGTTTATTCTGATAACGGGTAATCCTACCTGTCGGTAAACTGATCGCAATATCAATGCCTAACGCCTCACAATTAAAGTCATCGATGACATTGAAGGTTCTAAACCGGCGTTGATTGCGACTGCTGTCACTCATAAAATCCATTCATCAACATTCACCTAGCTTATTTGGTACTGATAGTTTTTCTGGGCTTCGCGGAGGAATACGTTGTTTACGCTTTACCCTGAGATTAAGCTTTAACTGGCAGTATATTCGATAAATACACTTATGATTCCATTTCTAGCCGCGCTTTCTGATACGATTAAAACACTGAAGAAGACCCCGCGTAAATGTCTATCCGTGATAACTTAGCACTAACATAATCATCGAATCATCCGGTAATTTAGGTTGATAGTAGTAAGCTCAGCTGCTTAAACTAACAATAGCGCAGCTCATGGCAATAGTAATAGAATGATTTTATTGCAGTTGCACAGCTCAGGCTTTACGTGCTTGAGTTGGCACTATAGCTTTTTATGATTTCCTCCTGAAGCTGAGATTTTAAATTTAGCTCAACAAACATCTGCTTAAGCTTACGATTTTCAGCTTCTAGTTGTTTTAAGCGTTTGATATCTGAGATTTCCATACTATCGTATTTATCACGCCATTTATAGAAAGTTGAATTCCCATACCCTATTTACGGCAAAGCTCTTTGACGGGGGATACCGGCTTCGGATTCTTTTAAATTAGCTACGATTTGTCGATAATCTTATCGGAAAAAGCAAGTGGACAATCTATTGGTTTGCGCTCTTTCGTAATAAAAAATTATAGATAAATTTCCAATAAAAACGCGGCTAATATTATTTTTATTGGAAATAATATAATTGTTTTTTCTCAAACCTGCTTGCAAATGGATGCAAAGATTTACAGTTAATATTGCAGTTAATTTAACGGTTAAGATTCTAAAGGAAGGTAATACGATAGTCGTTGTTGCTTTAGTGCATTGAGTAATAATCTAAAGCAATTTCGAGTTGGTTTTATGTCATCATTAATGTTATTTTATCGCCACAATCATTATTGTTTTTCATTGTTGTAATTTTTAACTAATATTGCATAATAGAAATAAGTTATCGCAATCAAAGTAATAATCTTATAAATTATTTAAATTTTAGAGCACAATAATAATTGTTTATCTTAATGATCATGTCTTATTTTGGTTTTTTACTCATAAAATAAATATGAGTTGATTGTCAATTACACAAAAGTTACACCGATTTTTATATAAATTGTTACCTGTTCCAATTTGGAAGTTTTGTTTAATTCTGTATTTGGAATTGTAGTTCAACATATCATGTTTGGTTAGGATCAAAATCAGCTTAATATAAAGTAGGGCAGGCTGAATTAGGGGCTATTTACTAAAACGTAAAAAAGGTATTAGGAACAGTATGGGTTAACCAAACACCATTATCAGCTAAATAGAACTTGAAGCCTTGTTGATGCATTAACAAAGCTTTTACTTTTAATACAATCGGTTTACCATGTCGTTTGCCTACAGCATTAGCTGTCTGTTCATCGAAAGATAAGTGAACATAATGGCGGTCACCTGCAATTAACCCTTGTTCTTTAATTGAATCAATAAAACGAGTGGCCGTCCCATGATACAAAAATTCTGGTGGGATTTGTTGTTGATATTTGATTTCAACCTGTTTAGTTGAATGTCCTTGTGCAGCACGAATTTTTAACCCATCTTCTGAAATTGTAAAACGTTTTTTATCGCTTGTTTTAACAACTTCTTCAATTAGATCTCTGGTAAGATATTCACCATGTTGATTAGCTTGCATAATTAGCGTTTCAATCTCAATCCACCCATTAGAATCTAAAGCTATACCTATAGCTTCAGGTTGATGTCTTAAAATGTAACTTAGAAATTTACTCGTTTTTTCTAGATTTTTGTTCATGCTTTACCCCTTAACTTTCTAAACTAGCACTTGAGGATATTTTTTAACATCTTTATATCAACAAGATAAATTCAATAATGACTTACTTTATTCTATTTCAATTAGCACAAAACATTCTAATTTATCTTTGCATCGCTTAAAATTTTTATTTGCTATTTTTACTCAGAGGCAAATTAATTCAATAATATTTTCAAAGGTGAAATCGTTGATTATAATTAACGCCATGTTTTTATACCTATTATTAATGTAATTACTATCATTAGCTATTTAATTGTGGCACAAAAATTATTATTAAATTGAAAAGCAGTACTTATAGAATCATGTTTTTGCGATAAGATGATTTTGAAAAAAGCGACACAATTAATGTTCAAAAATAGGGTTTATATATTTATAGAACGGCAAAATAAGCAGCTTAATTTTTTAGGTGAATTATGTATTAAGTAGGGTATTTACAATATTTTACCGCTCATTTTATCAATATGGGCAAATAATATGGGCGAATAAAATGATGAAAGATGACAATCTTAAACTTGTAGATGTTAATCTATCCCGATTCGATTTAGATCTAAATCAAAATTTAATTATACTTGAAATTTTGAACATGAATGATGGCGGTGAAATTTGTACTATTAAGATAAATACTATCATTGATCTGAAATATGAAAATAATATAGATGAAGATGATATTTTACCTGTATATATAGGTGAACTTGAAATATCAAAAAACATTGATACAGCATATTATCACCTTAAAATGCAAGGGGGGATAGATTTGTCTATAACTAGCTTACACTGTTTTATTAGCTATCCTAATTTGTAATATATAGCATTTTCTACATTATTAGGCGAAAATGCTGTAATAATATGCATAAAAATTCAAGATTAACGCCTTATCATCGAGAAGCGGTTTAGTGTATTACAATAAAGAAAAAACATAGCCACTGATTTAGCGTTGATATTTAATGCTTGTCGTTTCACCATTTATAAAGTATCAAAACTTTGCTGTCGCAAGCTTTTTAAGCCATAATTAACCCCCCCCAATTAACGTTACAAAACAATAAAATATGGCTTTAAAAGTCTGGTTAAAGTTGAGAAAACGATAGAGGCGCGTCTAAAACAGTAAGCAAAGCGTTACAACAAATTTAAATACTCCAAACTTAGTACACAATTCACGTAGAAAATTAAGCTACTTATTTGTAATAGCCTTTATTTAATCTGACGGACACCCAATAAAAACGGGTAACTGTCAGATTAGGTTTGAGTTAGTACAAATTATAATCTTTCAATTTATCTCATTTTATACTTTATAATACTTATTTCTCCTGCCTAAAATATTACAAAAACAAACGCATTCTCCTTTTATTATTTATTCAAAAAATGTTCAGAAAAGACATTGATTTTATTAGTTTTTTGTTTTTACAATCTCGATTTTTTGATAAAAATCAATCTCCCTTTAATAACGCTACAATTTGCTTAATATCACTCGGTGTTGTTTGACAACAACCGCCAATTAATTTAGCCCCTAATTTAACCCAAGTCGGTAATTGATTGCTAAACGTACAATTATGTTGATGGTTTTTATGCCATTGTTTGGTAGTTGGATCGTATTGTTCGCCTGAATTTGGGTAGACTATTAGCGGCTTAGTGGTAAGTTTATTTAGTACCTCTAATGCTGGGGTGACGTTTTCTAATGCAATACAGTTAATGCCAATACTGACAATTTGCTCGATATTGTTTAAATAGTTGATAACTTGTGATAATGGTGTGCCATCACTAAGGTGCTTTGAGTCTTTTAGCGTTAATGAAAACCAACATGCCATTGTCGGGAATTGTGCGATAAGCGTAGTTAATGCTTTGATTTCTGCAAATGAAGGTAGGGTTTCACAAGCAAGAATATCAACTTTCGCTTCAATCAATGCTTGAATTCTGTCTTGATGAAAAGCAATAAAAGCCTCTTTATCAAGATGATAATCGCCTGTGTATTCTGAACCATTGGCAAGATATGCGCCGTAAGGCCCCACTGATCCGGCTATTAATAAAAGTTTGTTTTGTTTGGTATCCGTTAAATACTGTTGTTTAGCTTGTTTTGCAAGTTCAACGCTGGTTTTAATTAGTTTGATAGATTCATCAAGCGCAATGCCTTTTTGGGAAAATCCTAAAGGCGTGGCTTGATAGCTGGCGGTGATGGCGCAATCAGCACCAGCTTTAAAATAATCATAATGGACTTGGCGGATTAATTCTGGCTTTTCAATTAATATTTTTGCCGACCATAAACTATCGTTAAGATCACATCCGCGGCGTTGTAGTTCGCTAGCTAGCGCGCCATCAATAATAATGTGTTTTTTTTGCTTTAAGAGCGAGTGAATTAAATTATTATTGGTCATATTTTGTCACTCGCTTTTGGTAGGTTTGGATAAAGTGGTGGGCAATAAAGCAAACAATCACAAATGGAATACCACAATAAAGCGCTATGCGTTGTTGAGGATCGAAAGCTAAGCCAATGCAGGCAATCAAACATAAAATAAAACCTAAAATTGGTACAAGTGGATAAAATGGTGCTTTATATTTTAGTGTGTTTTGTTCGGTTGTAGATAATTGCTTTCTAAAAAAGTAATGTGAAGCGCAAATGCTTAACCAAACAGCAACAACGGCAAAGCCAGCAATAGCTGTTAATGCCACAAATACGGTATCAGGAGCGATAACGCTTGTGAGTAATGCAAGTAATCCTCCTAACATACTCATTGTGATAGCAAATGCAGGAATACCATCTTTGGTCAGTTTGCTAAAGCATTTGGGTAATGTTCCTTGATTGGATAGCGACCATAGCATACGTCCAGATGCATAAAGGCCTGAATTAGCAGCAGATAAAATTGCAGTTAAAATCACAAAGTTAAGCATATCAGCAGCATAAGGCAGACCAATGTTTTCAAAAACAGTGACAAAAGGGCTTTTTATCACGCCTGCTTGTTCCATTGGTAAAAGAGCAGCAAGAACAAAGATTGTGCCAATAAAGAATATAATAAGCCGTAAAATAGTAGTTTTAATAGCTAATGGGATGGTTTTTTCTGGTTGTTGGGTTTCGCCTGCTGCAATGCCTATTAATTCAGTACCTGAAAAGGCAAAATTGACTGATACCATCGTTATAATAATCGGGGTGATGCCGTTAGGAAACCAACCATTATCGGTAATATTGTGCAAAAATGGGGCTGGTATATTGTCTTTCATTGGGATAATGCCAAAAATGGCTACTGCACCAGCAATAATAAAAATGACAATAGTAAGTACTTTGATAATTGAAAACCAAAATTCACTTTCAGCAAAAAATTGTGCAGTTATAATGTTTAATACAAAGATCACAATGCAGAATAGTAAACACCAAATCCAGACTGAAACAGAAGGGAACCAGTATTGCATACATAAGCCTGCTGCAGTTAGGCTTGAGCCCAGTGCAACTGTCCAAGTTAGCCAATATAGCCACGCAACAGTATAACCTGTGCCAGGGCTAATAAAACGTGATGCATAAGTGTGAAAAGCGCCTGTTTCGGGCATGGCAACCGCTAGCTCTCCAAGGCATAACATAACTAAATAAACCACTAGTGCGCCAATTAAATAAGCAATAATTGTGCCGATAGCACCAGCGGTTGCAATAATATATCCAGTATTAAAAAATAAACCAGTACCAATCACACCACCGAGTGATAGCATAATTAAATGCCTAGTTTTCATGGTTCGCTTGAACTGGTTTTCATTTGATGCGTTGACCTGAGTGTTCATAAGAATGTTTTATTCGGTTAGTTTAAATCACATTCCGCCAATAAAACTGGCGGAATAATTAGGAAGTTAATTGAATTTATATTGGTAATTTATTGAAGACTATTTAAAAATGCTTTTTTAGTCATTGTCTTATCATTTACCTTGACGTTGTCAAGGGCACGAGAATATTCAATGTCGGTGAATATACCTTGTTTACCGTCTTTACTGAAATTAACTATTGGTGAATTATATAAAAACATTTTGCTCATCATGACTAGATTCGAGCTTGCTTTATTAATTTGTTCTGGTGTGACGTTATCGGTATTTGGATGTTCTATTTGTGCTGAAATACGTCCTAATACATCAAATGGTGCGCTAAGCTGTAGTTTTAGGCGATCTATTTTATCAACATTATTATTATTATTTTCTAATGCATCTTTGCCTATATCTTTTACATCCATCACAAAATTGAAATTGATATCTCCAGCCGCGTTGTGCCAATTAAATTTGTTTAGTGAAAATTTTGTATGAACTGGGCGACTGCTATCAATAATTTCATCAAAGTCTTCAAGGCTAAATTGATCAGAAAATAGATCTTTATCGGCACCTTGGAAATTAAAGTCTAATGATACTTTTCCTAGATTTTGTTGTCCCCACAGAATTGAATCTATGCTACTAAATAATGAACCATCTACGGTATTAGCATTATTTAATGTGCTTTTTTGGTTTACAATCATGTTATTGATTACTACCGATTGAACTTTTGAAAATGAAGCGGTAGCAAAGGTGAATGCTAATTTATCGACGCTACTTTGTGTATCACCATTTTGGTTTTTGTAGTTAAAATTACCTTTTGATTGGAAATTATCAATATTAACCGTACTTTTTGTTATGCCATCTAGCGTGTATTTAGCATGTCCAATATTAAATTGGTATTCAAAGTCTTCTAGTGTATTAAGTGGTTTTAGCGATACATTAACATCTTTCAAACTATAATTATTATCATCTGAAATGTAATCTAATTTATCCAATTGCACTTTAGCTTTTACGTCGGTAGCATCTGCATAGCTACTAAAGGTGTAACTCCCATTACTCACATTGAGTATGCCATCATTGATGGAGGGTATTTCGCTTTGTGTGGCTTGAATTGCTTTATTGGCTAATTTTAGCGTGATATATTCGCCATAGCTTATTCCTATATGCCCAGCAATAAATGGTTGATTACCAGCAAGTTTCCAAAGTGTTGGATTGCTTTGTTCTGTCATTTCGTATTCTAGCCAAGCTTTTTGTGGAGTTAATGTCCCTTTAGCAAGCGCTGCAATAGGGAAAGGACCATGGTGGATGGTTATATCATCGTCAAATAAGGTTTTAGGCTTAGCATTTTCATCTAAGGTATTTTGAGGTGATACTGTTACAGTTAAATGTAATTTAGTTGAAAATATATTTTTTTCATAATTGCTTTTCATTACTGACACTGTAAAATCATCTTGAAATTCGTTAATTTTGGCTGTTATTTGTGCTAATTGATTATCGATATTATTTTCAATGATATTACCTGTTTGCCATGCCATGCCTACGTAGGCAACGCCTAATACAGCAACGATTCCTATTGCAAGTGTTGTTTTTTTCATTATGAGTCTCTTAGTTATTTTTGCTAAATTTAATATATTATTTTGATAATTTTAATCGATTTATACCTTATAGGCGATATTTTTTTAATATATTGAAAAATATTTAT
>NZ_LZHP01000038.1:0-1470 GCF_001690605.1 Gilliamella sp. Nev6-6
AGGTGAATGTTGGTCAATGGATTTTATGAGTGACAGTAGTCGTAATCAACGTCGCTTTAGGACATTCAATGTCATCGATGACTTTAATCGTGAGGCGTTAGGTATTGATATTGCAGTAAGCTTACCAGCAGGAAGGATTACCCGTTACTTAGATAAACTGGACGAATATCATGGGTATCCATTAAAAATACGGGTCGATAATGGGCCAGAATTTACAGGAAAAACCTTTACCAACTGGGCTAAATTACATGGTATAACCATTGATTATATCCAGCCCGGTAGCCCTTATCAAAATGGCTATATTGAACGATTTAATCGTACCTATCGTACTGAAGTACTCGATTTATATCTTTTTAACAACTTAGCACAAGCAAGGAGAATAACCGAAGAATGGTTAACGATTTATAATACCGAAAGACCGCATGAGGCATTAAATAACATGACACCGATTGAGTATAAAACACTAAAACAAGCAGCATGATTTTCTACATGAGTTGTGTACTAAGTTTGGGGTATTTACAACAGCAGATTTCATTAATATAAAATCAGAGACTGTTCAATATTCTGTGTCATTTCGGTAAACTATGTAACAAAAAAGGAAATGACCCATGTCCCAAGAATTTGATTTTGAAAAAGCATTAAAATTATTACAAAATGGTCAACCGCTAACGGGTAAAGATGGTATTTTAACGCCATTAATCAAGCAGCTAACAGAAGCGGCGTTATCGGCGGAATTAGATTCTCATTTAGCCAACGACATTACCCCTAATCGGCGTAATGGTAAGAGTTCAAAGACAATAAAAAGCTCATCAGGCAGTTTCGAACTTGATGCACCAAGAGATAGAAACGGTTCATTTGAACCTCAACTCATCAAAAAAAATCAGACAACATTAAACGATGAAATTGAACAAAAAATTCTCAGTATGTATGCGCTGGGGATGAGTTATAAAGATATCAGCCAGCATATTGAAGAGATTTATGCTTTTCGTCTTTCTCCTGCAACTTTAACCGCCATTACAGATAAAATCATTCCTGAGCTCAGATTATGGCAACAACGACCGCTAGAATCGCTTTATCCGTTTGTTTGGATGGATGCAATTCATTATAAAGTAAAAGAAGATGGGGTTTATCACAGCAAGGCTGTTTATACTGTACTTGCACTTAATTTAGCCGGAAAAAAGGAAGTATTAGGCTTGTATTTATCTGAAAACGAAGGGGCTCATTTTTGGTTATCGGTGTTGACCGATTTACAAAACCGAGGATTAAATGACATTTTAATTGCTTGTGTCGATGGATTAGTTGGCTTTCCTGAAGCGATTAATACTATTTACCCACAAACAGAGGTTCAACTTTGTGTTATTCATCAAATCCGCCATTCAATTAAGTATGTTGCCTCTAAACATCACAAAGCATTTATGAGCGATTTGAAACTTGTTTACAAGGCGGTCTCTCGTGAAGCAGCAATTGATG
>NZ_LZHP01000039.1:0-2168 GCF_001690605.1 Gilliamella sp. Nev6-6
AAAGCCCTGGGCTCAACCTAGGAATTGCACTTAAAACTGGTTAACTAGAGTATTGTAGAGGAAGGTAGAATTCCACGTGTAGCGGTGAAATGCGTAGAGATGTGGAGGAATACCGGTGGCGAAGGCGGCCTTCTGGACAGATACTGACGCTGAGATGCGAAAGCGTGGGGAGCAAACAGGATTAGATACCCTGGTAGTCCACGCTGTAAACGATGTCGATTTGGAGTTTGTTGCCTAGAGTGATGGGCTCCGAAGCTAACGCGATAAATCGACCGCCTGGGGAGTACGGCCGCAAGGTTAAAACTCAAATGAATTGACGGGGGCCCGCACAAGCGGTGGAGCATGTGGTTTAATTCGATGCAACGCGAAGAACCTTACCTGGTCTTGACATCCACAGAATCCTGTAGAGATATGGGAGTGCCTTCGGGAACTGTGAGACAGGTGCTGCATGGCTGTCGTCAGCTCGTGTTGTGAAATGTTGGGTTAAGTCCCGCAACGAGCGCAACCCTTATCCTTTGTTGCCATCGGTTCGGCCGGGAACTCAAAGGAGACTGCCGTTGATAAAGCGGAGGAAGGTGGGGACGACGTCAAGTCATCATGGCCCTTACGACCAGGGCTACACACGTGCTACAATGGCGTATACAAAGGGAGGCGACCTCGCGAGAGCAAGCGGACCTCATAAAGTACGTCTAAGTCCGGATTGGAGTCTGCAACTCGACTCCATGAAGTCGGAATCGCTAGTAATCGTGAATCAGAATGTCACGGTGAATACGTTCCCGGGCCTTGTACACACCGCCCGTCACACCATGGGAGTGGGTTGCACCAGAAGTAGATAGCTTAACCTTCGGGAGGGCGTTTACCACGGTGTGGTTCATGACTGGGGTGAAGTCGTAACAAGGTAACCGTAGGGGAACCTGCGGTTGGATCACCTCCTTACGAAGAGCTCGTAAGTGTTCACACAGATTGTTTGTTTAGAATAGAAATAATTCAGTCCCCTTCGTCTAGAGGCCTAGGACATCGCCCTTTCACGGCGGTAACAGGGGTTCGAATCCCCTAGGGGACGCCATAAAGTGCGACGGAATTATTTTTAAAAAATTATGTTTGTATTTGCTTGGTTTAGTGTTTGAGTGAATAGAAAGATAAAGCTCTTTAACAATTAGGAACAAGCTGAAAGAAACGAGTTCTCGTTTTTACGGAAAGCTTTTATTTTTGGTTTAATGATATATTTGATAAAAATTGAGTTAAGCTGATTAAATTAAAAGTATTGAAGTAAAAAAGAGAAAAAAGCGTAAATTGAAAACCAAGACAACTGTGAGTTGTAAGGTTAAGAAATTAAGCGTACACGGTGGATGCCTAGGCAATCAGAGGCGAAGAAGGACGTGTTAATCTGCGAAAAGCGACGGTGAGCCGATAAAAGGCGCTATAGCCGTTGATGTCCGAATGGGGAAACCCAGTGTAGGTGACTACACTATCATATAATGAATTCATAGTTATATGAGGCTAACCGGGAGAACTGAAACATCTAAGTACCCCGAGGAAAAGAAATCAACCGAGATTCCCTAAGTAGCGGCGAGCGAAAGGGGAGGAGCCCAAGCGGGTAGCATGATGTATTAGTGGAAGCGTCTGGAAAGTCGCACGATAGAGGGTGAAAGTCCCGTACATGAAAATGCATGATGTGGAAGCTTATAGAGTAGGGCGGGACACGTGATATCCTGTCTGAAGAAGGGGGGACCATCCTCCAAGGCTAAATACTCCTGATTGACCGATAGTGAACCAGTACCGTGAGGGAAAGGCGAAAAGAACCCCGGGAGGGGAGTGAAATAGACCCTGAAACCGTGTACGTACAATCAGTGGGAGCTGTTACCGTTGGGTAATAGTGACTGCGTACCTTTTGTATAATGGGTCAGCGACTTATATTCTGTAGCGAGGTTAACCGAATAGGGGAGCCGAAGGGAAACCGAGTATTAACTGTGCGTTAAGTTGCAGGGTATAGACCCGAAACCCGGTGATCTAGCCATGGGCAGGTTGAAGGTTGGTTAACACTAACTGGAGGACCGAACCGACTAATGTTGAAAAATTAGCGGATGACCTGTGGCTGGGGGTGAAAGGCCAATCAAACCGGGAGATAGCTGGTTCTCCCCGAAAGCTATTTAGGTAGCGCCTCATGA
>NZ_LZHP01000040.1:0-6418 GCF_001690605.1 Gilliamella sp. Nev6-6
TGTTTCTGCTACAGGCTGAAGGGCAAATAGATAAAGCGCTTGCATTGCTCTGTCTTTCATAGTCGGAATACCCAAAGGGCGTTTCTTTCCATCAGACTTTGGGATATATACTCGCCTAAGTGGCATCGGTTTATATCCCTTACTTGTCAACGTTGCAATCGCTTGCCATTTTGCCTCGGCAGTTGACCATGCTACTTTGTCAATTCCCGTAGTCCTTTTACCTCTGTTTTCAGTCACTCTTCTTACTGCTAATTGCTTAGCATAAGTCGAGCGTGTTAATAATCTTTGCAATCTTTTCACTTTGCGCCAATTATTCTCAAGTGTCGCTTTCGCAATCCTACTCTGCAATCCTTTAACATGTCTTGTTGCTTTGACCCAGTCAATACTGTGCCATTTACGAGCCATGCCAGAGGTCGCTGGAGCTGGACTCTTATTAGCCTTTAAGCTATTATGAGCTTGCTCTTTCATACTTACCTCTTGATACAAGAAGTAGCAGAAATTACTTGATTGTGGTGAATAACTACCAAAGAAACTCCCACGTTACCGTGGTAGTTATTCAGTGAATCAAATAACTCTACCACGATGTAACATGGTTAATGATTGAGTTTTGAGTTTGGCGTCTGCTTGTCACAGATGAATTACTTCCCAATAATTCATTTTAAACTGTTAGGCATTCGTCAGCTCATCCCTCGCCTAAAATAATTCCATTAGAAATTATCCACTAAAGGATTAGCCCGTCATCTTGCGACGGAAGACCAGTTAGAAGTCTGCACCCTTTCGGGTTAGGTTATGTTTCACACCCTATGTTAGCCATTACAGCCAACCCTTCGCTTTCTCTAACCTCCTTTACCTGCACACTCAACAGCATTGCTTACGCTCTGCCTGCCGTACACTCTTCCATTTTCCGTGTAGTCGGGTAGCAGTAGCACATTACTGTGCCACCGCCCCCTAAGAACTGTACGAGCGAATTTCTCCGCATACAGCTCAAGCCTTCCAATTGACTTAATAAGCCAGTTTCACTACTTCTAACTTCAGTGCATGAACTTTTTTATGGCAGATAGGATGTAATAACACTCTATTTTTCAAAGCATCAGTACCCCCTTGCACTTTGTAGATTATATGGTGGTCATGCCATCCCGTTTCTTTTGTGATAGGGAGTAAACATAATCCACAACGACCTTTTTGAGTTTTATACAACATTTGCCATTTACTTCTGTGAGAGAATTCCTCGTACATCCGTTTTTGGTATAATGTTTCTCCGTATAATTCCCATTCAGGTAAAAACGGGTTATAGTCCGATTTTACTTTGATGTGTCGTTTGATTGCTGTCTTGCTACACTGCAATATTTCAACCCATTTTTCTACACCATGGCGGTCTTTCATCGTAGTACCGAAATTCCACACTCGGTTAGCGGTTGTTTTAAAGTATTTCTCTTTAATCCAACGTTTACCTTTCTTACTGTGTCGTCTCTTGCACCAACTCCAAATTGCCCACCATATTAGTGCATCCATTCGCCCATAGGCATCACTGGCTACTTGACTTCGGTGATAGTTAGCCCATCCCCGAATCATTGGATTTAATCGCTTGATTAGCTCTTCTTGTTTGACCATTTTAGACTTTTTGATTCTGTTTCTCACCTTGCTATAGAATGCTTTCACGTTCTTTTTGCTCGGTTTGATTAAAATCTTGTCATTGAATTGTCTCACTGTCCAACCTAAGAAATCAAACCCTTGCTTGATATGTACTACCTGTGTTTTTCTCTCCGAAAGCGTTAATCCTCTTTCTTTGAGAAAGGCTTTAACCACAGGGATAACTTTTTCTTCCAGCAATTCTTTTGATATTCCTGAAATGACAAAGTCATCTGCATATCTCACCATGTACGTTTTATGTTGCCTGATTTTCTTGCTTGCTTTCTCACCGAAGTATTCAGCTAGCACCTTTTCTAAGCCGTCTAACGCCATGTTTGCCAATGTTGGAGAAATTATGCCACCTTGCGGTGTCCCTTCCTCCGTTGCCTTCACCTGTCCCATATCAACAACACCTGATTTTAACCATTTTGTTAATATTCGTTTATTCATTGGAATATTATTAATTAACCAATCATGGCTAATATGGTCAAAACAGCCCTGTATATCTGCATCTAATACCCACTGCGCAGGTTGGTTTGTTTTCCTTCCTTTGTGTGAATATATCCGATGTATATGTGTTATCGCATCTGCCGTAGAGCGGTTGATACGAAACCCATATGAGCCTTTATCTGCTGTTGTTTCTGCTACAGGCTGTAGAGCAAATAAATAAAGCGCTTGCATTGCTCGGTCTCTCATGGTCGGAATACCCAAAGGGCGCTTCTTTCCATCAGATTTGGGAATATAAACCCGCCTAAGTGGCATTGGTTTATATCCCTTTTCCGTTAGCGTTGCAATAGCTTGCCATTTTTCTTTCGGTGTTGACCATACCACCTTGTCAACCCCTGAGGTTCTTTTACCTCTGTTTTCCGTCACTCTCCTTACTGCTAATTGCTTAGCATCCGTTGAGCGTGTTAATAATCGTTGTAATCTTTTAACTTTACGCCAATTATTTTCCAGTGTCGCTTTCGCAATCCGACTCTGCAACCCTTTAACGTGTCTTGTCACTTTGACCCAATCGATGTTGTGCCATAGTGCTTCTTCGCCAGAGGTCGCTGGAGCTGGACTCTTTTTAGCTTTTACGCTAGTATAAGATTGCTCTTTCATACCTACCTCTTGATACAAGAAGTAGCAGAAATTACTTGATTGTTGTGAATAACTACCACTGGAACGTTCCCACGTTATAGCGTGGTCGTTATTCAGTGAATCAAATAACTCTACCACACTGTAACATGGTTAATGATTGAGTTTTGAGTCTGACAAGTGCTTATAACAGATGAATTACTTCCCAATAATTCATTTTTAAACTGTTAGGCATTTGTCAGCTCATCCCTCGCCTAATATAATTCCATTGGAAATTACCCACAAAGGGTTTAGCCTGCCATCTTGCGACGGAAGACCAGTCAGAAGTCTGCACCCTTTCGGGTTAGGTCATGTTTCATACCCTATATCAGCCATTACAGCCAATCATTCGCTTTCTCTGACCTCCCTTACCTGCACACTCAACAGCATTGCTTACGCTCTGCCTGCCGTATACCATTCAATTCACCCGTATTAATACGATTACTAAATTGTGGACGGCAAGTATACAGGCTTACCAAGTTCCGTTATTACCACACGAATAGTTAAGATGTAGACTTTCCGCCGATAGTCTTGTTGATGACGTATTCCCACGCTAAAAGGGAATAACCGACTACATTACCTTTTGGTCAAAGCCTATCAGTAGTTTTGGCTTTTTCAGCATTACGGCGTTTAACATCTATTCACATTACATTCATCTTTCTATTCAGTCTAGCCCCTCATAACTTACTACTAGTTATTACTTAGTTTCACCTCACGACTCCACTAACCTTGCTATTCCTCAAGGGGGTACATTGTCAGGAAGCTCCGCACCAGACCGTTGCCAGTCTCGCACTATCCCTAGACTACTGCTAGTCATATAGCAGGTTGACTCTCATATAGTTAATACTTCTTCCTATATGACTCAACAATGGTAACAACAGCTTATGCACTTATACTCGCAATATTGTCAATTTTCGCTTAAACTATATGCCGATAGGTCTCTCTTTCTTCGACAGCTCAATATTTCTATTGAGACTTCTTAGAAATTAAGAATATCAGATAAGATTAATTGAAAAGTCGAAGACCGTTCTCTAAAATTCTAGAATTGTCTTCTAGTAGACTAAGAAGTATTAGATTTGCCTCTAAATAGGCTAAAAATTACACTTATTACCAAGTGGAGGTTATTGCAATATCCTTTCGGATATTGAATAACATCCTACTTGGATACTGCGAGGCGTGATTAGGGCTATTAACCCTAACCACTTCACCGAAAACTTATTAAAAATCAATAAGTTACGGCGACATAAGTGCGCTCTTGTCGCACTATACGGTTGCTGAATTGTGGACGGCAAATGTACAGGCTTACCAAGTTCCGTTATTACCACACGAATAGTTAAGATGTAGACTGTCCGCCGATAGTCGTATGATGGCGTATTCCCACGCTAAAAAGGAATAACCCACTATGCACCTTTTGGTTAAAGCCTATCAGTAGCTTTGGCTTTGTCAGCATTACGACGTTTATCATCTATTCACTTACGTTCATCTTTCTATTCAGTCTAGCCCCTCATAACCTGCTACTGGTTATTACTTAGTTTCACCTCACGATTCCACTAACCTTGCTATTCCTCAAGGGGGGTACATTGTCGGGAAGCTCCGCACCAGACCGTTACCCGTCTCGCACTATCCCTAGACTACTACTCGCCATAAAGTAGGTTGGCTCACGCTCTCGCTTAATTGCTAGCTCGTTCCAACAATGGCAATAACAGCTTATGCACTGCTCATAAAACTGCTCGAGTGAAATAAATAGGCTTTTACACCTGATATTTTACCAATAATATATTGTAGACATGATTCTCTATTGCCCCTTCATTATCAACCTTAAAGTTAGTATTACGCTTAACTTTAATATTGTGTTGATTAATGTTGCGACTAATCACTTTGTCTATATTGTAATTACTTTCTTAATGTTTTACCCTATGGTTTTAAATAAACCCTGGACATTAAGTCGTATCTTATTAGTTAAAAAGAGACGTCGGCAATCGTTTTATTGCTCGCCTTGTAGTTGTGTATAGTCCAACTATGACTGGAGAGTGTAAGACTCTCAAAAGGCTCCAGTTTACTTCATGGCGAAGTTTTGATGTCAGCTATATCTTCGGCTCATCATGTAGTTGTATATAGTTCAACTCTGGACTGGTAAGGTTTATACCTTACAAAGGGCTTACAAGAATACGTCCCCTCTTGTATACGGGTTGAAAGGTTATCTCTATAACGCTTTCTGTATTATCTCCCTTTCGGGAGTATGAAGGCTCCCTCGAGGAGTTTACAAGCTTGTAAATAAGGAAAGAATATTTCATCTTCGCGCTTATTTACTGATAAAAGGGGAAAGTATTTCATTTCCGCCTTTTATCTCACTTGATTTTACGAAAAACTTCATAAAAATCAAGCGCTTAGTGCTGCTTGTCGCACGTCGGGTAGCAGTAGCACATTACTGTGCCACCGCCCCCTAAGAACTGTACGAGCGAATTTCTCCGCATACAGCTCAAGCCTTCCAATTGACTTAATAAGCCAGTTTCACTACTTCTAACTTCAGCGCATGAACTTTTTTATGACAGATAGGATGTAATAACACTCTATTTTTCAAAGCATCACTGCCCCCTTGCACTCTGTAGATTATATGGTGGTCATGCCATCCCGTTTCTTTTGTGATAGGGAGTAAACATAATCCACAACGACCTTTTTGAGTTTTATACAACATTTGCCATTTACTTCTGTGTGAGTATTCCTCATACATCCGTTTTTGGTATAATGTTTCTCCGTATAATTCCCATTCAGGTAAAAACGGGTTATAGTCCGATTTTACTTTGATGTGTCGTTTGATTGCTGTCTTGCTACATTGCAATAATTCAACCCATTTCTCTACACCATGACGGTCTTTTATCGTAGCACCAAAGTTCCACACTCGATTAGCGGTTGTTTTAAAGTATTTCTCTTTAATCCAACGTTTGCCTTTCTTGCTGTGTCGTCTTTTGCTCCAATTCCATAAAGCCCGCCATATTAATGCATCCATATGCCCATAAGCTTCACTGGCGACTTGACTTCGGTGGTAGTTTGCCCACCCCCTTATCATTGGGTTAAGTATTTTTATTAAGTCTTCTTGTTTTATCATGCTTAACTTCTTTATCCTCTCTCTTACCTTGTTATAAAATGCTTTCACATTCTTTTTACTCGGTTTGATAATGATACTCTTGTTAAACTTTCTTACCGTCCAACCTAAAAAGTCAAAACCCTGCTCGATATGCACGATGTTGGTTTTTCTCTCCGATAGAGTTAATCCCCTTTCTTTGAGAAACGCCTTAACCACTGGGATAACCTTTTCTTCCAGTAACTCTTTCGAAATCCCTGATATGACAAAGTCATCCGCATACCTTACCATGTACGTTTTATGTTGCCTGATTTTCTTACTTGCTTTTTCACCGAAGTGTTCAGCGAGCACTTTCTCTAAGCCATCTAACGCCATATTCGCTAGTGTCGGGGAAATTATGCCGCCTTGCGGTGTTCCTTCCTCCGTTGCTTTTACCTGCCCCATATCCACAACGCCCGATTTTAACCATTTCTTTAATATCCTTTTATTCATTGGGATATTATTTATTAACCATTCATGGCTAATATGGTCAAAACAGCCCTGTATATCTGCATCTAATACCCACTGCGCAGGTTGGTTTGTTTCCCT
>NZ_LZHP01000041.1:0-2140 GCF_001690605.1 Gilliamella sp. Nev6-6
ATGATCCTTATGCAAGAGCAAGAAGTATTATCGCAAAGCTATCAGATAAAGACCAAGAAAAGATTTTTAATTTTCTGCGTATAGTAATGATAGATACAATGTCAACAATTTTTGGCACCATAGATGGTTCATGTTTTCCTCCTAATATTAGTGGTGATTTCATTCTTGAGTATGATGGAGATGAAATACAAGGTTCATTGCAAGATGAGTTAATTGCCAAAGCGGAAGAGATTGGTGTCTACAATTAATGAATTAATCATTTTCCCCCGATCTGCTAGTAGGCGAAAAACACAACAAACAGGGATAGACCGACTACTGTTATGATTGCACCAACAGAATTGAAGCGATTGCCATCAAAGATACTGGGAAATTCTGCTATACGATGATACCCCAACCTATTAGCGGGATCGAAAGCGTGTTCCTAAAAAAAGAGGTCGATGCTAATTATGGCTAAACGTGTTGTTTGGAAGAAAAATGATCTAGTCAATATCCAATTACGTGATAATTTATACACAATTGGACAGATGCTAACCAGCCCTGAAATGCGCTTTTATGATATTTTCAATTCAGATGGTGCATGGCAGAATTTAGATTTAAATAAAATAGAACCCTTGTTCAGCGTTTTTGTTGGGAATGTGATTAATAAGTCGTTAATTCAAGGGAAAATAAAATCCACTACAGTAATACCCAGTTCAAAGCCTAGCGAAAGATATTGGATTGATGCCTATACTATTTTGGATGGAGATCATTACAAAGGTGACAAATTTAATTTTCATTTTTTAGGAGGAAAATTAATAGATCTTGTTCCTGATGCTAATGGCATTTTAAGTACAACTAGAGCACCAATTATCAAAGAAGATTTAACGCTTCCACAGGATCGTAAGCTTATTGAACAATATGAACTGACTAATATGTGGGGTGATGTGGATTTACGAGACCGCCTCTGTCGCTATTTTGATACAGGTATTAACCGTGATGATCTGAAGTTTGAAGTATTTCCTGGTTTATGGGATGACAGAGAAAAATTGCGTCCCCTGACACGCCACCTACCAGGGCCGCTTCGTTAAACAGATAATCAAAAGAAAACGAAATTTGATCCTCACCAAAATCTTAGACAATACTCGCCTCTATAGAGGCGTTATTAAAGTAATACGGCTTTTTATACTGCTCAGGCGATATCCAACCATGAGCTGACTGTCGGCGAACTTGTGTGAAGTAGATCTCAATATATTCAAATAGCGCTTTATTGGTTTACCCCGTATTTTGTCATCCACATCATGAATCATGTTATTTTTTAAACGTATGGAAAAAACTTTCAGTAACAGCATTATTCCAACAATTGCCAGCTCAGCTCATACTTTATCTCAACCTATGTTGTAACACTAACCATTTAAAATTCATACTGCAACATTGGCTTTATCAAGCACTAGGTAGTAATATCCCTTTAAGAAATTGACGACAGAATAAGACATTTTAAGTGTGTTACAAACTAAATGCCTATCAATATGCGAACTTGTTTGCTGTCCAATTACTTTTCGAGCAAATTAATCATTATCTAAAGGTATAACCAACGATTTAATGCATTGGACAACAATCATGAAATAGGCTTGTAACAAAAGGAGTAATGTTATTATTTTTCATCATTTTATAAAATAAAAACTTCAATAAAATCAATGGTTTTTCTGACTGATTTTTATCATGCCCAGCTAACCTTTCTCTCTGATATATCATAGCCGTTGACTCTGATATCATGTACTAAGCTTGTTGCACCTAAACGGGCTTTATGCTGCCAATAAAGCGCTTTGATATTATCAAACAACTTCCATTAATTTAAGCTCGCATTTTAGCCAAGCATAATAATCTGATACCCTCACGTTCAACTGACGACTAACTGGCAGTACCAGATACGATAACAACATTAATTAGTTTTCTTACATTTATTTTGCTTATTCTGTTTATTCAAATCAAACAATGTAGTTTTTATTATTTTCCATCATGTTTTGACGTGTCATTAATATGATAAATGCTAATTATGAATGGAAATAAACAATAAACTAATATAACCATAATTTTGTTATTTCCATTTTTTCCTTTTTATGTATCTACGTGGTGTTTCAAGAAAGCTAATAAAAAATACATA